>JACMJO010000522.1 GCA_014380605.1 Fimbriimonadaceae bacterium
CCATCCGGCGAATCGCTGCCACTTGAGTCGGAATAGTCTGAAATGTGCCTCCCTCTCCCCGCTCAATCCAGGCTGGAAGAGCGCCGCCCTGCAATCGTCCTTCTCGTGCCCGACGCTCGCAGGTGCTCTTGAGGAAGGTGCTAGCGTCCTCGGACTGCATTTCAGCCGCCGAAAGTAGTACATTGCGCAAAAACCGGCCCTGGGCGCTCGTGCTGTCGATCTTCTCGGCTACGAAGTGGAAGGCAACACCAAGCTTCTCAAAGGCTTCGATTAGGTCAAGAGCTTCCTTGACGTTTCGAGCGAGCCTTGAAATCTTGTAGAAAATGAGAACGTCGAATTCGCCATGCTTGGCTTCTTCGAACAACCGCATCAGGCCAGGACGTTCGCGCCACTTTTTACGAAAGCCGCTCACGTCGAGGTCTGCTGAGCGACGGGAAGCTTCCTCGTCAAAGGCGAACTCCATGTATTCGGCGTAGCGCCTCGCTTCGTCCAACTGCATGGAATCACTTAGGAGCACGCCTTGTCGAGCCTTCCCAACGTGGGAGACGCGGATGTAGGCACGAGCCCGAATGACGCCACGAGCAATAGCAGACTGACCTTGAGGCTGTCTTCTCATTTCCTGGCTCCATCGAAGATCATGATGCTAGCGTCCCAGTTTCGATGCCAAGAACATTCGAATGGCTGTCCTTGAATGCGCCAGGAGCCGCCGAGTCTCTGGAGAAGCATGTGGATACATGCTGGCTTCAAATGCCATCGCCGCTTCCGAAATGTCCTGGCCATGTGGATTCTGAATCTCCTTGTTCGTTTTCGCATACTTCATACAGGAAGGGTATGGAACTTTCCACCGTCCCTTCCGGAAAAGGTCAATCCTATAGGAATCCCTAAAGATCGCTTCATCTTCTTTGGTAGCTTTCCCGCTAAATTGGTGTCAGTAGAAACGCCCGGGACTGACCGTTCCAGGTTCCAACTCCCCCAATCTGCCCATTGGAGTTGATCGCCTGTGGGAAGAGGGCAGTCCAACCCCCTGGATTTGGAACTTTGCTCAGCAAGTCCACGAAGCCAGTCGAGGAAGACCACACAAAGCCTTTCGAATCGCTGGTGCTTCCAACAACGAGGCCGCTCGCGTTGATGCCCTCACCCCATCCAGAGCCAATCGTTGTGAGCGTGACTCCGTTCCAGATCGCTATCTGGCTTCCAACATTTCCCACCGTCTTGTTACCGACCATCTTTCGGACAACAACCGGAGCTAGGGTGCCAGAGCCTTGCAAGATTTGCGGGGGAACGGTATGCAACTGTCCATAATAGATGTCCTGGGTATGGACTGAAGCGGCCAAGCCTTCATCATTCACGGCGATGCTGTTACCGCCGTTTGAAGCGCCATAGACAATCGGGACAGCCTCATCGCTCGTCCACATGGCCGGTCCGTATTGATCAAGCGAGCTTGCGCGGTAGACGCCATAGATTTTTCCTTGGCTGGTGATACCCAGCGCAAAAGATTGTCCGGGGTGTTGCACGTGGTGGTGCGTGCCATCGGGATGCCAAACGGCAACTCCGCCCGCAACACTGCTATGGACTGTCCCGACTATCTTGCCCTCGTTGTTTATGCCGTTGGCTTGGCTAGATTGGACGTTGGGGAAGCTGCTAGTTGGCAGCAGGGCCGCTACGCCATTTCGATAGACATAAGCCTCAAAGGACCACCCGTTATGGAAGTAGCCAACTGCATCGCCTTGATCGTTGAGACCGCCAAAGTAGCTGATCCCGCCGAGATCGCAAAGAGAGACGATTGTGTAGCCATTCTGGCCCGTTTCCGAGGTGACGCTCATTGCCTTCGCAAGGTGCTTTCCGGATTCCGTTTCCCTCACTGTGAGGGTTGCAGAGCCCACTGCATTGCCAGTGACGGTGCAGGTGTTGCCATCGGGGTCGAGGCCAAGATTCCCGTTCGAGGTCTCCCAGGTCCAACGGGACGGGCTCGTGAGGATCATGTTGTTGGCCTGGTCAAGGGCGGTGGCGGTGAACTCTTTGGATTCATGAAACGCAATCGTCGACACAGATGGAGACAAGCTCACATGGTGAATCGTGCTTGCCATGAGGATGCTGGTGCTGGTTGTGGCGTTCGCGGTTACCGCTACCGACACGGTGCCGTTGGCTTGGGCGGCGCCAGTGCCATCGGCTTGCGGATGCGCCGAAGCTTTGAGGATGAGGTCGATTGGAGGGAGCTTATCGATTAGCACCGAAGTGGTGCCTGATCCTGCAGGAGGTCTTGCTACGACCTTCGAGGCAACTTCGTCGGTCCCCGCGAGAACGACGAGCTTAACGCTGTTCGCGGCGTCCGGGATCAGCCGCCCGCGCTCTGGCCAGGCGATGGTAAGCGCGAGCTTGCCGTTTGACTTGTTGGCACCGCCACCATTGTTCCCGCCACAGCCGACTAAGATTAGACAGGCGAAAAGGAGCAATCGCCCCATCACTTCACCTCCACATCGACGCCGCCGTTGTTTGGGAAGAACCGATCGAGGAAGTTGATACGCTGGCTGATCGCCAAGGGATACTCCTTGTCCAAGAGGTTACGTCCGAAGATATTCATCTTAAGGCCCGTCGATCCCTCGAACACCGCTCCTGCCCCTACGTGAAGCCCTGCCGGATTCGCTTGTTGGGTGAAAGAGAGTTCTAGTCTTGGCAAATCGCACGAAGCATAGGGTCCGGCGATGCCATAGATGGCAATGAATGCGTCTACCTTAACCGGCGTGAAGCGAAAGCTGAGGGAACTGTAAAAGTTAGGCTTCGGAACGAGGCTTGCCGAAGGATCGAGATCGGCTACGAGGTCAAAGTTGCCATTGTTGTAGACAACGCCAAGCTCAGCTTTTACCGAAGCCTGGGATGTGAGGTTCGCTCCCACCTTTACCGTTCCGTCGAATTCGGCGTAGAGGTTGATGGTCGGTACGACGACGATGGGGAACCCGAATACGAGAATAGGGATCGGATTGCCGATCAGGACTCCCAACGGAATCTTCTTATGTGCAATCGATTTGGCAAGAGCTGCCTTAAGCGAAGCTTCTGCCGACGCGCTGAACTGGAAAGCAGCCTTCACATACTTTTGGCCCGCGCCCCACTTTACGTCGAAGTCAAATCCAAGCCCGATACTGATCGAACCGCTGACGCTGAGCTTTGCCGGTCCATTGCTATCAAGCTCAAAGTCGACAAGGGTCAGTGATATTTCGAGAGTGTCGCCGCGACCCCTGCCCGGAGCATTGGGCGGGTCCATAGTAATGCCAGGAGCCGCCGGAACGAACTCGGCGATTTGCTCGGGACCAATCGTTACCTGCCTCTTGAAGCTTGCCTCCTGAAACGCATCGTCCAGGGTTCCCTGTGACGTGTTGATGAGGGTATTCGCACCTTGGGGAACTACCGAATCGACAAGCCGAAGAAACCCTGCTCCTTCGCCACTCACCAGCAATGTTCCGGGAACAAGGCCGCTGGCGTCTCCGCTCACCGTCACGGTATTTGGCGCAGTGCTGACTACCTGGAATGGAGCGTTGTCGTCGGCTATGGACACGCCTGGTTTGAGAACGAGTTGCTCGGTAGCACCCGACCCTCCGCCACTGCCGCCTCCTCCGCATCCCACGAGAGTGAGGATAAGGCCGAGCGCCACCCCACTTCTCACCTTGCGTTGCAAACGTGAACGCTTATTCTGGTCGAAGATAAAATGCATCCAAATCACCACCTCAACAAATCACCCTTATTAGGGGGTTCAGAAGTATAACCCGATAAAACCTATAATAGGGGGTAATTCGATCTCCACGCTCACGTTGTGGGCAATAAGAAACCAGTAGCCAGCCTCAATACGCGCGAATACGACGATCTCCTTTTAGTTCTGAAGGAGGCGCGTAAGGAAAAGCGCGTGAGCCAGGAAAAACTATCCGCTCTTCTGGGGCAGTCGGTCAACTTCGTGCTCAAGATCGAACAGAAAGAGCGGCGCATTGACGTGGTGGAGTTTTCCCAACTAGCTCGCGCACTTGAGATTGACCCAGAGGAATTGTTTAAACGCTACCTGCGTCGGGTTGGGTAGCTACCAGGGCGACCTATTGGAAGAATGCACCTGCAATCTGACCGCGGTGGCGCACATGGGGCCGCATAAACCGGAAGCCACATGCGAGCGGTCTGGCGCGGATCAATCGGTCGCAAACAGTTTACGTTTAAGCAAAAGTTAGCGCTTCAAGACCGCACCATTGACTAACGTGTTGTTTGCCTCATCCCGACGAACGACTTGGCCAGTGTCATCTAATAGATAGGTCACGGAAAAACCGGGGTCGCTCTGAGAAACTAGCTTGATCACTTTCTTGCCATCCACTTGCTTGGTCGTGAACTTCATCTTCATGGGAAGTAGGTCTTGCCGGTTGCGCCAATGGAGGACACGCAGCGTGTTAGGAAGAGATTTGAGACGACTGAGTTCGCTGAGTTGCAGGGAATCGAACGCCAAGGACGGGGTGAGTAGGAATTGGACGTCCTGCTTTGACCCAACTAGGAGCTCAGAAGTCGTAGGTAGGACAGCGTGAGTGCGCAACTTCACAAGCCAATTGAGTCGTGCGTCCTTTGCCGCCTCGATCACGAGTGGAACTCGATTGAAGGTCGTCATGTTGAGGGCATCCCGAAGATAGGTCGTTGCTCCGTCTTGACGTATTGAAAAGCTCTCAACGTAGTCGGTGTATGGCCCGAATAAATGATCGGCAGTTCCAGATGAGATCACTTGTCCCTTCGTCGGTTCAAAATTGACCAACTCCTTACTCACCATATCTCGTTGGAGGTCATTCCTTGCTTCTTCCAACAGGACATCCAGACCTTCCCGATCAAAGAACCTGCCCTGAGCGCAGGTTGCCTGGATGCTACGAAGCGCCTTCACCCCTTTCAAAGGATTTTCATTCAAGAGAACGAAGTTAGCAAGTCCACCAACCGAGAGATGTCCGTGGCCCCGCATCGTAAACTTCGATGCAGGAACCATGGTAGCGCACTGAAGAATTCGACCGGGCGCGATACCAGCCCGCTCCCAATGCTCCATTTCGTCCCACATGGCCCTACCGGCCATGGCGTAGCCGTTGCCCAGGTCGGTTCCGACGACAACCGGCACTTTCGCATCATCCATTATTTTCAGCAAGCGCCCCATGTTTGAAAAGCCGCGACGCAACGAATTCCCATAGGCCATGTACTGCTCAGGAACCTTGGAGAGCCAACCTTCCAGGTCACCTGGTGCCACGTATTTCCTCCAAGTCTCAAGCCGCTCCTTACTTGCCTCCATTCGAGCCTGTCCCTCGCTGAGAATAAGGGTGGGGCAGATAACCGTCTTCGAGGCAGCCAGCTCACTCAACATGGTTTTCAGCTTGCTCTGGTCCAACTTAGAGAAGTCGTTGAATGCACCGAGCTCGAACTCTCCGGACACTGGCTTAAACTCTGGGATGCACTTGCTGAGCAAGGACTCCAATCGATAAAAATGCTCCATAGACCGTTGCCCCGCGCGAGCAGCATCTAGCATCGAAACTGAGTTGGGAATGTGACCGTCAAAGGACATTTTGCGTCGATTCGCCTCCTTTGCGATTGCCTGATAAGCGGCCAAGGACAAGTTCGAATAGACCTTCAGGAAGTCAACCTTCAACTTAGCTTGCTCCACCACTGCCAACTCAGCTTGCTGCACGTTTCCGCATGCGCGGGAGCCCTGATGGTATGGAGGATCTCCATCAAGAATGACACCCGCAGTGATGAAGCTGAAGCCATTCAGCTCGCCCGAGTTCCCTTTGGCTCGCCAGTACAGGCGGGTTGCATTGGTGCCGCCCATGTCCCGACCGCTTGTCACCCCATGTCCCAGCATCAGCCGCGACTCCCGGTAAGGGCTGTTGAAGTGTATGTGGCTATCTATCAAGCCCGGAGTGGCAAAGGCGCCCTTGCCATCGACGGATCGGATACCGTGGTATTCGCGTGGAAGGTTTCTGTCGTTGCCAATCCAGGCAATACGCTTGCCATCAACTACCAGGGTTTGCTTTGGCCGGACATTAAGCGTCTTAA
>JACMJO010000523.1 GCA_014380605.1 Fimbriimonadaceae bacterium
CAGCGAAGGTCATGCATGAACCCTGGGCATATCCTTCGGGGTTCTCCTCTGGCGTGCGCATGAAGCGCTCGGTATAGATGGTGTCGTAGTTCAGCCAGTCGGTCACCGAACTCGAGGCGGCGGCGGCCCGGAAGACGTCGGGATGCCGCACCAGGCACATCAGGCTGGCGTAGCCGCCATAAGAGGTTCCTTGGATGCCGACGTTGTCGCCATCCACATAGGGCCGCTTAGCGAGTTCTTTGACCCCGGCTGCTTGGTCATCCATCTCAACGACGCCAAGCTTCCCATAGACCGCATCTCGAAACGCCTTGCCCCGCCCACTCTGGCCCCGGCCCTCGATGCTTGCGACAAGGAAACCAAACTCTGTGATCGCGTCGGGAAGGTCGAAATTCTCGACTCCACCGCCAGACTCGGGCCCGGCGTAGACGCTGACGATCACTGGATACTTTTTGGCGGGATCAAAGTCGCTCGGGAAGTTCAGGGTTCCCCAGCACTTGGTCTTGCCGTCGGCGGCGGTGAAAGTGAACCTCTCCGAACGCTTCAAACCAAGCTCGTTGAACTTAGATAATTCGCTCTTCGCAAGCTCTTCGATCACCTTGCCTTTACCATCGCAGAGGCGGGTAACCGCTGGTTCATTGGTGCGAGTAACAGCGTCCGTAAACCAGTTACCGTCGGTGGACAGGTTGACGATGTGGTGGAACTTGGGATCGGTTAGTCGAGCGTCGCCCTTTCCATCCAATCCAACCCGGTGCAACTGCATCAGGTACGGATTCTCACCGCTCCGGGCGGTGTACCAAACCGTGTTCTTTTTGAGATCGACCCGGGTCACCGAGCCTAAATCGAACTGGTTCTGGGTCACCGCGTTGTACAGTTTGCCGCTCAAGTCGTACAGATACAGGTTCTTGAAGCCGTTTCGCTCGGAGGTCCAGAGGAACCGCTTCGGCCCCGGCCGATCTTCTTCCAGGTATTGAATTCCAGGATGATTCTCGGTCCAGCTTGCGGGCCAAGACTCTTTGATGATCACTCGGCATTTGCCAGTTGCCGGATTTGCGGCGCAAAACTCTAGCGTGTTCTGCTTGCGGTTGGTCCGGTTGAAGAAAAGCTCCGAGTCATCCGGCGACCAGCGCACATCGTAAACGTAGTGGCCGATATCCGGCACGCCGCTATCAAAGCTGGTGTCAACCGTGGTCGTTTTTTTGGTGTCGAGATCATAAACGAACAGGGTCACGACGGGGTTAGGAGCACCCGCCTTGGGATAGGCCTCGATGTCCATTGTGGACTGCACCTTGGCTTGATCCATCGCCAGGAAGTAGTCGGGCACTTTGCTCTCGTCGAACCGATAGAAAGCCAGCTTCTTGCCATCCTTCGAAAACCACAGAGCTTCCCGGACGTTCAGCTCCTCGCCGTAAACCCAGCTCGCGATCCCGTACTTGGTCCGATCCTTTGCGTTGCCATCGGTGGTGACGGCTATCTCACCTTTTCCGTCAGGCGCGGAGATGTACACATTTCGATCTCGGTGGAACGCCTTTAGTTTGTTGTCCTCAGTGAAAATCGTGTCGAACTGCCGGCCACGGGCAGGGTTGCCTCTGCGGCCTCGATTTCCAGCAGGAGGAGCCGTAGCCGCCGGCAATTCGCCCTCCGCTTTCTTCTTCCCAGCAAGATCATATATGTAGTTCTTGCCTTCGAAGCTGTAGCCCATCTGCTTACCATCTTCACTCCAGCGCACGTTCTGCAAGGTGCCGGGCTTGTAGGAGCCGTTGATCTGGTTACGGAGGCGAACATAACGGTCGTATCTGGGCATGGTTGGAAGTCGATCTTGGCCGAAGCCGATAGCGCATTGGGATAGGATGGCCAGCATTAGGCCAGTCCGAGCGTGGCGGATCATGTTTTGTACGTTCTACTCTTTTTGAGAAGTTTCCTGCCTGGATTTGGCATGAAATAACGTTCTTCCAACAACGACCATAACCGGCGCCAAAGAGATCGCCGGAAGGAAATCTGCAGTTGGCAACTTCTTGATCTCCAACAGGCTAAGGCCGATCGCTATCATCATGATTCCTCCGGTCCCCGAGACTTCCGCCAGGAGGTCTTGATCTTGAGCCAGAGGCCGAAGCGGCTTGGCCGCCAAAGTGAGCGCTCCCTGAAACACAAGCACAACTGCCGCGCTGAGCAAGACTCCCCAACCCATCGACGCCGCCAAGAACATGGCGGCGAACAGGTCCAGCGTCGACTTAAGAGCAAGCAGTTCTATCTTCTTCTCAAGGCCGTCTTGGAGACACCCCAAGATCGTGGTTGGTCCGATGCAGAACAAGACGGAGGCAGTCACCAGCCCCTCGGCGAATCGGCCTTCCCCGCCAAGCGCTCCCTTGGCCCAATCGGCAAAGCTCTCGATCCCGCCCTGGATTCCTATCGCCATGCCCAGCATTCCGCCCAATGAGATCGCCGCCGCTACAATAAGAACGTTTTTGGACTGGAGAAACAACTTCACGCCAAGCCCGATGGTCACCAAGCCCAGCCCGGAGAGGACCAGCTCTTTGTAACTGTCCGGAATCTGATTACCCGCCAAAGCGCCGATGGTTGAGCCAACCGCGACGGTCGCTGTATTGAGCAGGGTTCCTCTCATGACTTTGCCTCGTTCATGCTCTTGGCGACATGGATGATGATGAGGCTCCAGGCGGCTTCCACGAACAGGAACAGCACGAACTGGAGTTTCTGGGGCATCGCGTAGATTCCCGATAAAGCCGGAATCCAGAACGCCCAGCCTACGATTAAGGCGGGCCAAATCTTTCGGAAGAGGGGCTCCTTCTTAAGTTCCTGGCGAACCGCTTGGACGCTGAATCCGTGGTGACCCCATAAAACCATCAAGACGAAATAGGGCATGAAGACTAATGGCGCCGCGAGGGATTGGTCGGCAATGACCTTCAAGGCGACGGTCTTGAAATCGTTCTCGTTCCCGAAGAGCATGCCTAGAAGCCGATACAGGGTGTCGACGATTAGGCCGTTGAACCCAAACACCAAGAACATGAAGACGAGTTCGCCGCGCTTGAGTCGGTGCTGATCTTTGGTTGCTACCTTGAACAGTTCGGGGAGGATCACGCCCGCAAAAGCCGTCGCGATGAAGGCAAACGGCAACCCGCCCTGCTCCTTGAGTTTCGCCAAGGTCTCCGCAAAGCTGGCAACGGCGGGTAGGTTGTAGTAAGCGACCACAAGTCCCACCACACAAGCCTGGATCAGCAAGAAGGGACGAATTTGGTCTTTAAGAGCCCTTATGCCAGGAGCCCATCCTCGTTCCCTCGCCAGAACCTTCTCCAATCGCTTAGCCGATCTTAGCGGCAAAGTCCTTCATTGCCGTTGCCAAAGCCTCGCAGCCCTCGACTGGGAATGAGTTGTAGGCGGTGGCCCGAATGCCGCCCACCGATCGGTGGCCCTTCAACCCATCCAGCCCCGCCGCTTCCGTTTCCTTCACAAACTGGTTGGTGAGATCTTCGTTTGGCAGGGTGAATGTGATGTTCATGACGGATCTGCTCTCGGGCTGGCTATGGCCTTTGTAGAACCCACCGGAGTTATCGACGGCATCGTAGATCAGTTTCGCTTTCGCCGCGTTTCTTTGTTGAGATGCCGCGAGGCCGCCATCCGAAATCAGTTTCTTGTAAACCAAGCCGCAGATGTAGATGGTCCAGCACGGCGGAGTGTTGTAGAGCGATCCATTCTCGACCTGCACCTTGTAATCGAACATTGGCGGTAGTCCGAACTTCCCTTCCTCAAGGAAATCGTCGCGAATGATAACTACGGTCGCTCCGGCAGGTCCCATGTTCTTCTGCGCTCCGGCATAGATAAGCGCGTACTTGGAGACATCCACGGGCCGGGACATGATGTCCGAAGACATATCGCAAACGACCGGAGCGGCAAGGGTGGGATCGCTGTGGAATTGGACTCCCTGAATCGTCTCGTTGGTCGTGAAGTGGACGAACGCCGCGTCGCTGGTGTACATCAGCGAGGCGAGGTCGGGCACGTAGTTGTAGTTCTCCGCCTTGGCATCGAAGACGAGGTTGGTGGCTCCATACACCTTTGCCGACTCGATCGCCTTCTTCCCCCAGGCACCGGTGACCACGTAGTCGGCGGGTTTACCGGCTGGCAGGAAAGACATCGGAATCATCGCGAACTGGGTACTTGCTCCGCCTTGCAGGAAGAGAACCTTGTAGTTGTCCGGAACTCCCATCAGGGTGCGCAGGTCGGCCTCGGCTTCCTGGATGATGGTCTCGAACGCCTTCGAGCGATGGCTCATCTCCATCACGCTCATCCCGGCGTCCTTGTAGTTCATCAGCCCTTCTTTTGCCTGCTCCAAGACCTCGATCGGAAGAACGCCCGGTCCGGCGGAAAAGTTGAAGATGCGATTGTAAGGCTGACCCATGGCATCGGAGTTTATCTAAGTCGCAAAGATTTTGGGATTTCCTCAGTGCTACGGTTCAATGGAAACTTCAATTCCGTCTTTAACTGCACATGTCCGAAATACCTCCCGTCCCCGAACCCGGCCCCACGCCACCACCCGAAGGTTATGTCGCCTATCCACGCGGCCCCCAGGCGACAACCTATGGCTCCGCGGACCAACTTCAGGCACTTGTAGAGGGTTACTATGGACTCAACTACGTCTTTATCCTCAACGTCGTTCTGGCGATGGGCGGACGACTCGTGGGTCTGTCAGTGGACTCTCCTCAAGGGGCCCTGGCCATGCTCGCCGGGTATTTCATCGTTCTCTTTGTCGTAGTAGGCGCCTGTAGCTTTCCGTATAACCGAAAAATCGCTTTCGGTAAGGGCTGGGGCGACGGGAACGCCATCCTGGCTTCCCTTCTGACGGCGCTGTTCTCTTGGCTTTGCTGCGGAATTTTCGGCTATATCGTGATGCAACAGATTGCGATGTCGGAAATGAAGAAATATGGGTTGAAAGCCGGGCTGGGGCTCAGGAAGAAAGACGCGATGGCGCTTGTTGAGCAGCTGCGAGCACAGGAAAGCACGACCCGCACGGGCCAGCAATCCGGCAACCCAACCTTCTAAAATCCGGGCGTGTCCATCCGCTATGAGCTTCTCGCCGTTTGTCCTCACACGGGCGCACGGCGAGGGCGGCTTCATACTCCGCATGGAATCGTCGAAACTCCAACCTTCATGCCGGTCGGCACCCAGGGTACGGTCAAGACGGTCGGGAGCGAGGATTTGGAGGCGCTTGGCTATAGCCTGATCCTTTCCAATACCTACCACCTGTCTCTGCGACCCGGGGCTGATCTGATCGAACAGTTTGGCGGCTTGCACAAGTTCATGAGTTGGAAGGGGCCGATCCTTACCGATTCGGGCGGCTACCAGGTGATGAGCCTGGCGCACATGCGCAAGATCACCGAGGAAGGGGTTTCTTTCAAATCTCATTTGGATGGGTCAGAGCATTTTTTGACTCCTGAGCGGTCGATCCAGATTCAGGGCCAGCTGAGCGTGGATATCAGCATGGCGCTGGACGTCTGTCCGCCTTACCCCTGTACTCGTGACGAGGCGGCCGAGGCGATGCGGTTGACGCATCTTTGGGCGCCGAGGAATTTGGCAGCGAGGCGTTTCTTTGATGGAGGTGAGGGGCACGTTTCACCTCCATCACTTCCATCAACTGACTCACCTCCATCATCTCAGGCAGTCTTCGGGATCGTCCAGGGCGGGGTGCATGAAGACCTTCGGCGGGAATCCGCGGAATACATCACGAGTCATTCATTCGATGGCTTCGCCGTCGGTGGCGTGAGCGTCGGCGAACCCACGGAGATGCAGTATCCGGTGGTGAAGTTCGCCGCACCTTTGCTCCCGACCGACAAACCTCGCTACCTCATGGGCGTCGGCCATCCCCAGGACATCTTGCATGCCGTGGGCTGCGGGATCGATATGTTCGATTGCGTGCTTCCCACCCGAATGGCTAGGCACCATGCCCTTTACACCCTCAAGGGCCGAGTCAATGCGAGCGGCAAGAAGTGGGCGGAGCATGATGGACCGTTTGATGAGGGCAGCGTGTTTCCGGCAACTGAGAGATATTCCGCCGCCTACATCCGGCATCTGTTTAAGGCGGGGGAGGCACTCGCGGGCCGGTTAGCCACCTTGCACAACTTGGCTTTCTATGCCCGTCTCATGCAGGAGATTCGGGATGCGATCGAGTTTGGTTCTTGGCCCAGCTTGATGGAGCGCTACAAGCTGGCGTGATCGACAGGTCATACAAGTCCAATAGGACCTGTTGCAATTCCAGCTCGATAGGGCGGTAACCTTAAGTCTGCCCTTCGCGGCAGTTATGATAGACCTCAGCTAAGCCTCCATCACGTTCTGATAACCGCGCGACATTCGCGCTCGCTTAGCAATTCCGAGGTTCTCCATGTTACAAGCCCAAGGGCTTTCTTATACTGCCGACCCGCGTGTCGGCCCTTTGTTCGAAAACCTGTCTCTGTCGATCCTTCCGGGTGAAAAAGTGGCCTTGATGGGGCCAAATGGAGCCGGTAAGTCGACATTGCTTCGCATCCTGACCGGCGAGATCGAGGCCGAATCCGGGGTCATCTCCACCACCAAGAAAACGTCCATCGCCTTCCTGCCCCAAGACTTTGCTCCTCACTCTGAGGGGACCCTGGAGGATTGGTTGGGGGATTCACCAGGAGTTCAGCGGTGGATCGGGCGGTTTCACTTGGCGGAAAAGTTAGAACAGCCGTTCGATACCCTCAGTTTTGGCGAGCGGATGCGAGCTTCCCTTGCCAAGTTGCTGGCGGACGATCCCGACTTCCTTTTGCTTGATGAACCCACCAACCATTTGGACTTGGAGGCAAGGCTGTGGCTGGAGGAGTTCTTGATTCGTTGCCGTCAAGGGGTGCTGTTTGTTTGCCACGACCGGGCGATGGTGAATGCGGTGGTTTCGCGGGTGTTGGAACTGAACCGGGGCCGATTGACTGAGTTTGCGGGAGGCTACGACTCGATGATCGAGCGGAAGCGTCTGGACTTTGAGCGTGAGAAGGCGACCTATGAGCGGGAAAAGCACGAGGCTCGGCGCCTGAAGAATGCGGCGGAGCAGACGCTTCAGGTTTCGGAAAAGGTCGCAGGAAAGCCGACGAAGAGAACGTTCGATTCGAAAGCAAGCCCATTCTATCTAGCCCGAGCCAAGGCGGTGGCGAAGCGCGCCAAGGCAATTCGGACTCGGGTTTCTCACATCGAGGATCGGGCGATTGATAAACCGTTTGAAGCCAAGCAGGTGGCGCTGGAGTTCGCGGCTCGGCCCCTGCGATCAAGTTATCCGTTGACCGTTCGGGGTCTGGCGAAGGCTTATGATCGTGATCTATTTGAGAATCTGAACTTTCAGATTGAACGAGGATCAAGGGTGGCGCTGGTTGGTCCGAATGGGTGCGGAAAGACGACGGTGATGAAGATGCTGTTGGGAGAGGAGTCGCCAGATGCCGGAAACATCGATATGTCAAGCGACGCGGTACTTGGCTACTTGTCGCAGAGCCGATTCACGCTCGATCCCTCAAAGGATGTCTTGGAAGGGCTTGACCTCCAGAATCCTCGTGAAGAGCAGGTTGCCCGGAACCTGCTTGGCCGCTTGATGCTTCGCGGCGACTCCGTGCTGAAACCTATAGGGGTGTTATCGGTCGGCGAGCGAACCAAAGTGGAGTTAGTCAAGCTTTTGATGACACCAGCAAACGTGCTCCTGCTGGATGAGCCGACCAACCATTTGGACATCGATTCCCTGGAGGCTTTAGAGGAAGCCTTGCTCGAATTCCCGGGAAGCATCCTATTCACGTCGCATGATCGGGCTTTTGTCGAGCGGATGGCGGATGAGGTGGTTGAATTGGGGTGACCGTAGGTTGGAACACTCACCTTTTTGATGCCTGTATCGACTCGTGGCTTGCGACGGTTGGGTTTGTGAGATAAATTGGCGGATGAGGAATCCATGGAAACAACTACGCGTCGACTTTCGCCATCTCAAGTTGAGCACTACAACACACAGGGCTATGTTATCTATGACCAGCCTGTCCTGCCTGAGCCCACATTCAGGCGGCTGCTAAATATCTTCGAGGAAGACCTCGAGCAGTACGGATATGACGGTTTGGACGTGATCCACTTTCGAGACAGTCGGCTTCTGGACATTGTGCTGGGCAAAGAGGTTCTAGACCTGGTTGAGCCGGTGGTTGGGCCAAACATCGGCCTCTGGAGCACCCACTTCATCGCCAAACAACCCAAAGTGGGCAAGGCGACGCCTTGGCATGAGGACTCCTCTTATTGGAATGGACGGGTCTCGACGATGGCGGGCATCTGCACGATCTGGCTAGCACTGGACCGCGCGACCAAGGAGAACG
Organism: Fimbriimonadaceae bacterium; assembly: GCA_014380605.1. GTDB lineage: Bacteria > Armatimonadota > Fimbriimonadia > Fimbriimonadales > Fimbriimonadaceae > 55-13. Next base: position 8,352 of record JACMJO010000523.1, read on the forward strand.
GCTGCATGGCAGTGATTCCTGGCACCCACGATAATGGGTTTTCCAGCTATGTCCCGGTGGACGAGAGCCAGAACATCTTTAGCTCCGAGATCGATCCTTCGGAGATCGACGAGTCGAAAGCGGTCTATATGGAGTTGGAGCCCAACCGATGCAGCCTTCATGAGGGACGGATCATCCACGGGGCCAAGCCGAACACCTCGGACTTGCGCCGCTCGGGCTACACGATTCGGTTCTTTCCAACCACTTCCAAGGTGTATCCGGAGAAGAATCCGGGGCATAAGATCTGGTTGGCTCGGGGTGAGGACATTGCTGGCAATCAGTACGAGAATTGAGCTTCAGTTGGACTTAAGCGGCAGTAGCCGAGATCGGCTTATATTGAAGCCATGCTTAAGTCCGTTTCTAACTCAAAACTGTTCTTCGTTGCCCTTGGCGTCACCTTCGCCCTAGCGGGAGTGCGCGTCTACGCCGGTCCCGCGCAGACTGATCTTCAATCTACCAACAACCACCTCGCGAACATCGCAAGATCCTTAGACCGAATTCAACGGGATGGAATCAAGATCGAGCAGTCCTACAACAACACGTTCAAGGTGAAGCTAGAAAAGTAGCGGTTCTGATCAGTCCCTTGCCGATGGGTTGCATAATCAACCCATGTCGGAACGGCTTTGGGCTCCCTGGAGAATGACCTACATTGAGCAACCTCTGACCGGCACCGGAGAGATCAATATTTTCGTCGATCTCCCGGCTCAAGACGATGATCGGGAAAATCTCATCTTGCATCGAGGCAAGACGGCGTTCGTCATGCTCAACGCCTTCCCTTATACGAATGGCCATCTGCTGATCGCGCCCTATCGTCAAACACCTGACTTGGACGACCTGAACGACGACGAACTGCTGGAGATCAACCAGCTCTTGGCGGCAGGCGTTCGGTGGGTTCGTCAAGCCTATCGGCCCGATGGCTTCAATGTCGGCATCAACATGGGGCGAGCGGCGGGCGCGGGCATTCCGAACCATATCCATTGGCACATCGTTCCGCGCTGGAATGGAGATACCAACTTCATGACCACCGTGGGAGAGGTTCGAGTACTTCCCCAAACCCTTGCGGACAGCTACGACCGCCTAAAGCAAATCGCCGATGCAGACGTTTGAGGAATTGCGCCTGGCCTCGCTGAGCTGTGTTGCCTGTCCCTTAGCGGAAAGGCGTACCAACGTTGTCTTTGGCGAAGGCAATCCTCAATCGCCGCTGGTCTTGGTTGGAGAGGGACCGGGGGAGCAAGAGGATAATACGGGACGGCCGTTTGTTGGCCGTGCGGGGCAACTGCTGGATAAAGCGCTTGCCGACAATGGCCTGGACAGGGAAAAGGTTTACATCACCAACACTGTCAAGTGCCGAGCGGCAGATTGGTCCACGGGCAAGCCTCAGAATCGCCCCCCGACGCCAGAAGAGACCGAGGCGTGTCGGCGGTGGCTCATTCCACAACTTGGGTCCATCGCGCCCAAGGTGATCCTGTGCATCGGCGCTCCTAGCGCAAAGAACTTGATCAAGAGGAATTTTCAGATCACCAAGGAACGTGGACTTTACTTCCCCTGCGAGTTCGCCAAGACCGCCATCGCCACCCTCCACCCGTCCTACATCCTGCGCCAGCAGAATGTAAATCGGGACGACGGAGGGTATTCGCTATTGGTAGCGGATATTGCGAAGGCATGGGCGGCGGCGGTTAGGTTGGCTGAGAGACTGTAGCTGGGGAATGAAATGCCTGCCGATGCCACCACTAGGCATTCTGCTCTAGCCATCACCCGGCTTTGCAATCCAGTCGTCCAAGAGTTCCCCGCACCAGCGGCTCGGAATAAACCCATGAGTATGACCACCATTCTTATCATCGTCTTGATCATCGTCCTTCTCGGCGGCGGCGGTTTCTATATGCGGGGACGCCGGTAGCTATGGATCTCACTACCATTCTCATCATCGTCGTGATTATCCTCCTCCTCGGCGGAGGCGGCTTTTACTGGCGCGGAAGGCGTTAATCGACTTCGACGGTTGCTCTGGCTGATTGGAATCTAGCAACCTTGCGAGTACTCCTCGGATTCCTCACATGATAAGTTACTCTCGTACATTTATCGGGTGAGGTTATGTTGGGAAAGACTTTTAGAGGAGTTTGCGTTGTCGGATTGATGATTGGAGCGATCCATTCGCTTTATGCCCAGACTGTTGTCTCAAGTAACTACGCCCAAAACTTTGACGGTCTGGCCTCATCAGGGTTGACAAACACTTGGACACAAGATGCCTCTATTTCCGAATGGTGGGCCTACCGATTTCCAGCTTCGCCAGGGAATGCCTGGTTCGATGTCACAAACTACATTGCCAATGACGGCAACCTCGCCAATGGTTCTCTCTACAGCTTTGGCCAGACAGGCAGTTCCGAGCGTGCGCTTGGGTCTATCGGATCGGGAAACACGGCAAGCGGCGACTTTCGCTACGGCACCGGCTTCACGAACGGCTTCGCCTCCGCGATTACGTCACTTTCCATCTCGTATCGGGGCGAGACTTGGAGGGTAGGTACAGCCACAAACTCAAACAACGTCGACTTCCAATACAGCCTAACTGCGACCGGAGTCAACGATAATGAGGCCTCTTGGATCGACTTCGACGGCTTGGACTTCGCACAGACCATTTCTGCCGTTCCTGGCCCACAAAATGGCAATGCGAATTTTGTCTTGAAATCAGACACGATCAACGCCCTTTCAATCTCTGTTGGATCGACAATCTGGATTCGGTGGACCGATATCGATCATGACGGAGCCGATCATGGTTTAGCCATCGACGATCTCAATGCGTCCTTTACCACCCAGCCTGTTCCAGAGCCGGCTTCGATGGTCGCGCTTGGACTGGGAGCATTGGCCCTAATGAGAAGGAAGCGACGGTAGCGGCTACCTTCGAGATGTTTCCAGAGTGAGATCTGGAGACGCGTAAATTGAATCCGTGTTGCCCATGTCGTCCTGGAAGTTCCTTCCAACGCTATAGAGCCTGAATTCCATGCCCGTGGATCGATACTTGAACGTTGCGCCGGAGTAGGGATCTGTCAACAGTTCAGGCGAGAACGCGTCTAGCGTGCGCGGTGCGACACGGGCGATTTTAATCTGGCGATGGATTTCACTCGTGAGAATAAGAAGTCTGGTTCGCGCCAGAGTGGCATCGAACCTAGCCAAGATCGGGGGCAAGGTCGAGAAGAGCTGTGCGGAAAAGCGCCGCCAGGGACGAGGATCGCTCAACGGCATTTCCTTATCCGGCTTTCGCTTAACCGCGGGCAACGCCGCTTGCGACCTGGCCCAATTGGCAAACTGGTCTGCCTCCTTCGCAAAGCCGTCAAAGTAAGCTGGGCGTTGCTCTCGATCCTCCTTTTTGACTCCTTTCAGGTAGATAATCGCGTCCCGAACCGGATTTCCCAAAGCCTTATCGATCGCGTCAAAGTCGTTCGCACGATACTGATCTTGAACCCATTGAACGCTTTGCCGATAATTCTGATTCTCGTTCTGGGCGATGGTTTCGAACTTCGGCATGACCGCAAGGGCGTCCTTAAGGCTTGCGGTCAGCTTCGCCAGTTGCCCAACGCTCAAATCCGGCAATCGTGGCGCGATAGCTCGCCGTGCTTCATCAACGAACTGAAGCCCCATATCGGCATCGGCCGCTCCGCCATTGGCGAGGTCAAACCCAAACTTGGTCGCCAGTCCGACTAGGTTGATGGCGGTGTCCAGATCGTCCTTGGCAAGCGCCGCTTCGATCTGCCAGATAAGCGAAATTCGAATCAGCCTCCAGCCAACATGGTTCGAGTTCGATGCAAAGGGAGGCTGGGACACGAATTTGAAGTCGCATGACGATTGGGCGGCGCGGCGAATCCTTCTCAATGCAGGCGCAAGTCTGGAAGTCAGCTCACGCTTGTGCTTGCCTTGAAAGGAAACATACTTGACATAGTCGCCTGCCGTTTCCTCAGCTTCTCGGGCGGCAATAACGTAACCGTCGAACGCATTACCGGAGGATGGAGATGGAGCAAACGCGTTAGCCCTTGGCGCCCATTCAGGGAAAGGAGGTTGCGACGGGGCAGAACATCCGGCAAGCGCAATCGCACAACCGGCGAGAGGCAACCATCCATGGCTTCCGCAACGCGGCATTTCGCATTCAATGTACCGTAAACTTCAGCGCAATGAAAGGCGTCATTCTTGCCGCGGGAAAGGGAACCCGCTTGTACCCAATTACCCGGCACATTGCCAAACCCTTGCTCCCAATCGCCAATCGGCCGACCCTGCACTATGCGTTTGACCGGCTTCGGGAGGTGGGGATCGAGGATATCTGTCTGGTGGTCGGTGAGAATGAAGCGCAAATGATGGACGCCCTCGGGGATGGGTCGAGCTTAGGAATCCGACTGACCTATGTCCGTCAAGCCGAACCGAAAGGGTTGGCCCATGCGGTGTCCTTTGCCAAAGAGTTCGTTGGTTCGGACTCGTTTTGCCTCTACCTTGGCGACGCCATGTACTCAGACTCGCTTGCGCCCTTTGCGAGGCGATATGAGGAGTCTGGCTGTGCCAATTTGAACCTGGTGAAGTGGGTCCCTGATCCTAGCCGATTCGGGGTTGCAAACTTGGATGGGGAGCGGATTGTGAAACTGGTTGAGAAGCCATCTGTACCGGAATCGAACTATGCGATGGCGGGGCTTTACTTCTTTGGACCTCAGATTTGGTCGGTCCTGCCCGGGCTTCAGCCCAGCGAGCGCGGCGAATTTGAAATCACCGACGCGATCCAGACTCTGATCAACCAAGGACAAACGGTCCTTGCCGGGGTATATGAGGGAGCTTGGTTTGATACCGGAACCCTCGACTCATTTCTGGAAACGACCGCCCATCTGATTGGCGAGGATCAACTCGTGGCGGAAGATGCCCATGTTTTGGGCGGAGTTGGGCATTCGGTCGTTATCGGCGCCGGAGCGCACGTCAGTTGCGGGGTCATTGAGAATTCAGTTGTGCTTCCAGGCTCACATATTCGAGTCGGCGGGCACATCCGTCGATGCATCTTAGCCGGTCGTGTAGAGGCCGACGGCGACTTGGAAGACCAGATCCGGTGGGGCGATTCGAGCCAGTAAGCTTTAGCTCTTAGGCTCGATCACCAGCGGATCGCCGTGCTTCTCTAGGATCTTGTCTGCCTGGATCACGACCCAGCCCCGCTCATTGATCCCGATGCCGAATTTCTGGCTCGTCTTTTCAAGGGCATAGCGGAGGCGAGGCTCCCGTTTGCGCTGGGTGAAATGGGTATCAACCACCCACTTGGTCAGGCCCATTCCGGGTCCGGTCCTTGAGGTTCCCTCTGCTTCCCCAGGGCCTTCGATCATCGGATCTGAACACGCCATGGCGCCGGCGCTGGTCCCGTAGTAGTTCATGCCTGCCTTGACCAAGGGTTTTATAGTGTCGTCAAGCCATTTCTTCCCAAATCGCTCGATAAAACGGCCCTGAACTCCTCCCCCAACCCAAACACCCTTGGCTTTCTTAAGTCGCTCCTCAAGATCTTTTCGTTGCTCGGGCGTGACCTCGTTGGATTGGAAGGTCCAAACGTTTTTGGCTCCGTTCTCACGCAAGAACTCTTCCGATCCTTTCGACTTCGTAGTATCTACCGTAGCCTGTGGCAAGACGATAATGCTTGCATCTGGGCCGCCACACTCGGCGACAAAGCGCTTCGGTATTTCAACCGGCGTAGAGCCGCCTCCGGCTAAGAAAAGCTTCCCGGGCGTTGCGGAGACGATACACGCAATTGCGACTAACAGCATATAAATATTGTCCTTTTCTTCCCGGAACTTAAAATCGGCTCCGGTACGTGTTACATTAAACACTATCTTAACCAGATTGTCATTTGGAGGCCTTTTGTGAATCGAAAAGCATTTACTCTTATTGAACTACTAGTGGTAATTGCAATAATTGCAATTTTAGCCGCAATTCTATTCCCCGTTTTTGCCCAGGCGAAAGAGGCGGCGAAGAAAGCTTCGTCGATCAGCAACGTCAAGCAAAACGCGACGGCTACGATCATGTACGCCGGAGATTACGACGATGTCTTACCGTTCGCGTTAACTCCGAACAGCGCAAACAATCCTTCAACTGGGAACCCATGGCGGCGAACTGGTGGAATGGCAACTCCAGCGGGCTGGGTTAGCAACGCCCGCTATATCCCCGCTGAGGACGCCCAAGGGTTTGCCAGCTCAGTCGATCCTTACCGAAAGAACTATGATCTGCTGACCCTTACAGGTGCGACGGTTATTCGAGAGCCCAGCTACCTGATCACGGCTGCCGAGTATGACGCGGGCAAGGGTCGCCTCAAGACTCCGGGCCTGACCATGAACGGCCTGTTGCATGCCTATAACATGGGCCAAATCGAGCAGGTATCGAAGGTGCCATTGTATTGGTACGGAGTAGGCAAGCAGAACATTGAAGGCGTTGCCGTCCCGATGCCCCGATTGAGATGCAGCGGAACGGGTCCCTGCGTCTTTAATCCTGGCGGCTACCCACAGGCTGGCCTCACGTCTGGCAATGGCGACGAGTGGAACGTTTGGAGCCCCCTGGCAGTTCACAGCGGCGTAATGGTCTATGCCCACACAGACACCTCTGCGAAAGCTAGACGGGTTGGCGTGGGCGGCGGCAACGGTACTACCGATCCGTTTACGGCGTACACGGCGGACGGTCGCCCGAGCGTTGCCGCAAGGTGCGTTCTGCCCGGCACAACCGCTGCTTATCTCTGCTATTTCCGACCGGACCTTTAGGCTAAGAATGAAGAAACTGCATTGTTTGTTTATCGGGATGACTTTCATCGTTATGATCGGCTGTAGCGGATCGGCTCCGCAAGAGAAGCCGACAGGGCAGATCGACAACAAGGCGAACGATTTGGCTTCCGCTAAGCCGACCACGGCAAACGACAAGTTCAATCGTTTCAACGCACCGAACTAGTTCGGCAATGAGCCGGGACGTTTCATAAACGTCCCGGTTTCTCTTTGGATAGACCGTAGGCCACCGGTAAACTCTCGGCTTCATGCCCAAGAAGACCACCGTCTGTACCGCGATTCCATATGTGAATTCGGTCCCCCATATTGGAAACATCCTCACCGACCTCTGCGGCGACGTTACCGCGAGGTACTTCAGGATGCGGGGCGACGATGTTTTCTTCCAGGTGGGAACGGACGAGAACGGGCTAAAAATCAAGGAAGCGGCGGAGAAGGAAGGGAGAGACCCCCACGAGTTCGTAGCCGAGATCACTGGCCGTTTCAAGTCCATCTTCGTTGCCACCCGGATCAGCTACGACGACTTTATTCGAACCACCGATCCACGTCATATCAAGGCTTCTCAGGCGCTATTCAGCAAGCTGGAAGAGAATGGGCATGTCTTCCTTGGCGTGTACGAAGGCTGGTACGACGTCTCGACTGAGACCTTCTTTCGCGAGGAGGATTTGGTGGACGGGAAGAGCCCGGATGGGAACGAGGTTCGGTGGGTTAGCGAAGAGAACTACTTCTTTCGCCTGAGCTCATTTGGCGACCAACTCCTAGCCCACATCGAGGCCAATCCAAACTTCATCGTTCCGTCGAACCGAAAGAACGAGGTTATCAGCTTCATCAAACAGGGCCTGCGAGACATCAGCATCACCCGCAAAAACCCGGGCTGGGGCATCCAAGTGCCGGGTCGCGAGGATTTGGTGATCTACGTTTGGTTCGATGCTTTGATCAACTACATCGCCTCGGCTGGATGGCCCGATGCGGGTTGGGAAAAGAAGTGGCCCGCAAAGGTCCAATGGGTCGGCAAAGATATCCTTGTCCGATTTCACGCCACTCTGTGGCCGGCGATGCTTCTCGGGATTGGTCTTCCGCTTTTCGAAACCGTGGCCGCCCATGGCTGGGTGCTTTTAGGAGGAGAGAAGATTTCCAAGTCGAAGGGTCAAGTGGTCAGACCGCTTGAACTGGCAGAAGAGTTCTCGGCAAAGGCGGGAATTAGCCAGGACCTCGCTGTCGACGTTTTGCGGCATTATCTGACGGCCACTATGTCGATGGAAGGCGATTCGTCGTTTACCTATGAGGACTTCGATCAGCGGTACAACAGCGATCTTGCGAACGACCTGGGCAACGCCTTGAATCGAACCTTGAGCATGGCTCACAAGTTCGTCGGCGGAGTCGTTCCCGATGCCGATGTAGAGGCTGAAGCCGTCGTAGCCATTCAAAGGGCGAAAGACAGTTTCGTCGCGGCGATGGTTGAATATCAGATTCCAAAAGCCAACGAAGCGGCAATGGGCCTCGTTCGATTCTTGAACAAGTACATCGACACGCGTGCGCCCTGGGCGTTAGCCAAGAACAGCGATCCGGCACTGAGCTCAGTTTTGCGTTCGATGCTGCTGACGATCCGCGCCGCTGAGGGGTTGATGAGAACCTTCATTCCCATCGGGGCGGATGCCGTTTCCGCTCAGCTCAATGTCTCGCCAACAACCCATTGGGATCAGATTGGGAGTGTGGATTCTCTACCCGTCGGCACGCAACTAAATCAGCCTCAACCCATCTTTCCGCGACTGGATTTGAACAAGAAAATGGAAAACCAAGAAACTCCGGCCCCGGCGCCAAAGCCCATCGAACCCAAGCCACAACCTGTTGCAGCCAAAGAGGTGGTCACAAGCCAGATCACGATCGAGGATTTCATGAAGGTGGATCTGCGGGTAGCCCGAGTCATTGAAGCCGAGCCTGCGGAGGGAAGCGATAAGCTTCTGAAGCTTCAGCTAGACGTTTTGGGAGAAAAGCGACAGGTCGTCGCAGGGATCAAGGCGAACTACGACCCGATCGATCTCATCGGGCGACAAGTGGTTATGGTTTTCAACCTGAAACCGGCAAAGCTCAGGGGAATCGAAAGCCAAGGAATGTTGCTCGCCGCTGTAGATGGTGCAGGCGGAGCGATCCTTCTTCAGCCAGAAAAGGAGACTCCAGAAGGCGCAAAGGTCCGGTAGGATTAACGCGGGATTGCAAGCTTCTGCCATTCCTTTGGCCCGTTATGCACCACCTTTCGTTATTGACCGCCCTTTTCGAATCGGTGCTCGTCTTTGACGAAACCGGCGCGGTGCTCCAACGGTCTGGCTTGCCAGTGGACATCTCGAATGTGCTGCTCGATGAGCGCATGCAATCCCTGCGTTCTCGACTAGAGGATTGCGTTGCAGGTACGTCATTCGAAGCCCATTTCTCGATCAACAATCGAGAAAGAACGAGGTGGCGTGGAGTTCCTTATGCTACCGATGATGGAGTCCGAGCGGCCGCCTTAGGCATCGAAGGGAGCTTTGGCAAGGTCTCGCGGACAAGGCTGGCTGGGTCTGAATTCGACTTTGTTTTGGCCAATATGCGCCAGGGATTCTTAAGGAGAAGCGCCAAGGGGGCCATTGCGTATGTCAACAAGTATCTGGCGAATCAGTTCGAACTTACGCCTGAGGAGGTCATGGGGCGCCACATCGGAGAGTTCATGCCAGGGGCAAAGAACCAAGAGGGTCAATATGAGGCCGAGTTTGTCACCCAATCTGGGGTTCGCCGGCGGGCAATCGTCTCGACTGCACCGCTGGTTGGAGCGCGGGGCCGCGTGTCGGGTTACATTGATGTGGTCACCGATATTACGGCCGATCACGCCTTCCGTACAAAGCTAGTCGCCGAAGTCCAGAAAATGTCGCACCTTGCCTATACGGATTCGTTGACTGGGCAAGCCAATCGAACCGAGTTTCAATCTGAACTTGAGCGGCTGACAAGCTTGGATCCTCCCGAACCATTTGGGCTGGTGATGGTCGATCTGGATCAATTCAAGGAGGTGAACGACCAGTTTGGGCATTCAGCGGGGGATGAGGTTCTCGTTGAGTTTGCCAGCCGACTCCGGCTGGCGGTTCGCGATTCGGATTTAGTTGCCCGACTCGGGGGCGACGAGTTCGCGATTTTATTGTCGGGCGCACCGAAGGAGATTGCGGCAGAGTTCGTTTCGCGACTAATCGATCGCCTCAGCTTTAAGATGACGCTGGGCGACGAGATAGTACAGGTTGGAGCTTCGGTTGGCTGGGCGCACAGCGACGATGGGGCGGCGAAGATATTCCAAAGCGCCGATCGAAGAATGTATCGCGATAAGAGGAAACGAAAGGGCGCCTAATCGCGACTAGTAATTGTATGGCGACGCAAGAGCTGAGACTGTTGGCGACGACGATCCTCGATGATCTCATGCTTAGGTTTCCCTTGCGGCAACGACCGGAGATTCTATGGAAGTCTCTGCGCGTCACGGCCGGTCTCGCCTACTACCGAACAAACCAGATCGGCTTGAGTAAGAATCTGCTCGTCGATTCGGAGCGGCTTCAAACGACCTTGATCCATGAGTACGCGCATTTGCTAGCCGTGGAGCGCTCTGGGTCCAGGGCTGCCAATCATGGCGCGGCCTGGAAGCAGGCCATGCTTGACCTAGGGCATCCTCCCATTCGGACACACAGATATGAAGTTGAACGCAATTCAGCGCGGCAGGAAGTCGTGTATCTGTGCCAACGATGCGGAGCCAAGATCGTTCGAGCAAGGCGGTTGCCGAGGCGAAGAAAATACTTGCACGCAACGTGCGGCGGCGGGCTAAGGCTCTTCTCTGTGAAAAGGACAACGAATCAAGAAATTGAACCGTAGATAGGGTACGGCCAAACCCGTGATTGAGAAAAGATTTGTGGATTGCGAACGCTGACCGGTGCCGAGAAATGGACCGACGGTCCTCCGAGGAACTTGGCATACCCATACGGATGCTCATGGAGCGAGCGGGCTTGGCGGTTTTCAACGAGATCAGGGAGCTTTTGCCCGAGGGCGCGAGGATCACTTTCCTTTGCGGCAAAGGAAACAACGGGGGAGATGGATTCGTCGCCGCCAGGCTATCGCACCTGAACGGCTTCCACGTTGACTGCCTAGTTGCATTCGATGAGGCCGAACTTGGGCAAGAACCCCGCGATCAAATGGTTGCGGCCAAAGAAGTTGGCGTACCGATCTTCTTCGCCAACGATAAAGGGTATCGCCGCCGCATCGAGTGCCTCGGTTGCCGCGATCTTGCCGTGGATGCGCTTTTGGGAACAGGCGCGAAGGGTGAAGTTCGGGGGCCGGTTGTTCAGGCCATCCAAGCGATCAATCGGAGTGGGACGCCGGTGCTGTCGATCGACGTGCCGAGCGGAATTGATTGCGATACGGGCGAGGAACTCGGGGAAAGCGTTTGGGCTGCGAAGACGGTTACACTCGGGTTGCCGAAGCCTTTTTTGTTTCAGGGAACGGGTCTAGAGCATTGCGGCGTTTGGAGCGTCGCCGACCTTGGATTTCCGGCGAGCCTTCTTCGGGAGCCCACCGACGCTCGATTGGTCGATTGTGAGTGGGTTGCCAGCATGGTGCCCGAGCGGCTGAAGTCTAGCCACAAGGGCGATAACGGTCATGTTTTAATCGTGGCGGGCAGTCAAAAGATGCCAGGAGCGGCGGTGATGGCGGCCAGATCGGCGATTCGCAGTGGGGCGGGTTTGGTTACCGTTGCGAGTATTCCCGCTGTCTGCCAAATCGTAGCGTCTCACGTACCCGAGTGCATCTTTTTGCCGTTGCCCGAACTGCGCGGAGAAGTCGACAGGGGTGCGGCTGATGTTATCGAGGAGAGTGTCGAGCGCTACGATGCCGCTTTATTCGGGCCGGGCCTAACTCACAGCGACCAGTTGTTGGGATTCTTGGGGGAGGTTTGGGCGAACTGGAAGTTGCCCAGTCTCATAGATGCGGATGCTCTTAATGCAGTCGCATTGGGGGTTCCGCTTCCAAGTTCAGAATGCGTCCTGACTCCTCACCCGGGCGAGATGAGTAGGCTGTTGGAGGCCAGCGTTGCGGAAATCCAGGCTGATCGGTTTGCGACGGTACGGCAGGCGATCGAGAAGTTCGGCCGGTGCATTCTCCTGAAGGGTCCGCATACAATCGTGGGCGAGCAAGGAAATCCCATGGCGGTGAATTCATCCGGCAATCCGGGCCTGGCTTCGGGCGGAATGGGGGATGTGCTTGGCGGCCTGATCTCCACGCTCCTCGCTCAGTCGGTTCCCGCCTACTACGCGGCGAGTTCTGGAATGTACTGGCACGGGCTAGCCGGGGACTTCTGCGCAAAGGAAATTGGTCCGGTTGGATACTCCGCAATCGACGTTGCGAACGCTTTGCCCAAAGCACGGGCTAAAATCGTCGCAAGTTGCAATTACGAAAGCTGTTGTTCATCCTGACGCTTCTGCCCGGAGTGAGCTTGGCTCAAGGGCGGATCAAACTCGACTTCGGCGAGGCTGGAGATCGCGAAGTGTGGGTCTCGGACCAGAGTTTGTTGCCCGCATCGACGCTTAAAGCGCCCGAAGCTACCCTCGATCTGCCCTTGCCGGTCGCGGAGAACAACAACCTTTACGTTTGGGATCGCAAGACGGGCAATGTGGCGATGAAGTCGGTTGGGTCGCTTAAGGGAACCTGGAAACTCACCGCTGCCGACTATGTCCTGGCCGGAAAGGTGGTCGTCAGAGTCGAACACGAGGGCGATCCGGTGGCAGTTGCGTTTGTGAAGCTCAAGGATGCGGCGGGTGAGAAGGAGTCCCAGATCGATGCCAGTAAGAAAGGCGAGGCGATCTTCTTCGGGATCAAGCCCGGGAAGGTGGACGTCACCGTTCGCTACAACTCCAACGGCGTGGATGCGGAACCCGCCCAGCAAAGCTTCATCCTCAATTCAAAACGCGCCGAGCCTGACCCGACCTTCATCGTTTCCTTGGCCCAGGATGTCGAAACGGTGGGCAGTAAGGAACCCGACGAGGGCACGGTTAAGACGACGGGCGGAGAGGGTTCTAAGCCTGAGGACTCAAAGCCTGCGGACAAGCCCGCGCCAAAAGGAAGCGTTTTCGGAAGCATCATCGTCTACCTGTTGGCACTTGGAGCGGCTGGCGCAGCCATCTACTTTGGCCTTCGGTACATGAAAGACAACCAGGACAAGGTCAAGGCGCAATTGCAGAAGGTCGGCGTTCAGGTTCCGGACCCCCAAGATCCCGCCCAGCAAGATCCTGGTCCCGCCCCGATTCCAATTGCTCCCGCACCCCCGCAGAAGATCATGCTGGATGACGCCGACCCCAACCTCCCTCCAGCACCCAGCACCCCGAACTCTGTACCCCCCGTCTCGGTATCTCAGCCGAGTCTCGTGATGGAGAACGGCGATGTGTTTCCGATTCCCGATGGCGAGACGAGCGTTGGCAGGGAGGCGGGCAATGGGCTCGCCCTCGTGACTGAAAGCACAGTTTCGCGAAAGCACGCGACGATCCAGAAGAACGGGGTCGAGATAACGGTGCGAGATGAGGGCAGTTCGAACGGAACATTCGTAAACGGCGTCAAGGTTTCGACGGACGTGATCCTTCGGCCGGGCGATCAAGTCCATTTCGGCCAGGTGATATTCCGGTACGAGGCATAACCTATGGGCACCATCCTGCTGAAGGTCTTTGTTGGCGCAGTAGCAGGATTGGTGTGCTGGGCGATTTTTGAGCCTATGGCTCCATCGCCCAATACACGCGATTGGGCGACGTGGGAACAGTTGTTCACGCTGTCAATTGGAGCGATCGTTGGATTGGCTATTGGCGGCGTCAACGGACTTCTCCAGGGTGGCAAGATCCACACGATTCGCGGTTCAGTTTTGGGCTTGATTTTTGGTGCGATCGGCTCTTCGCTTGGGTATGGCTTAGGCGGCTCTCTTGCTCAATTGTCTCATTTGCCACCCCAAACAATGCCCTGGCGGATGGTTGCGCTTACGCCGCTTGGCGCTTTTTTGGGGCTTGCGATAGGGGCCAGCACTCTAAGTTGGCGCAGAGCGATTCAAGGGTTCATCGGGGGAGCGATTGGCGGTGCAATCGGTAGTGGTTTGTTCGATATCATCGGGACCATGCTCGCTAGCTTTCAGTTGGCAGCCAAGGGAATTCAAGCCGGAGTTACTGGAGAGGTGGGCGGGCCCTCTCGAGCGATTTACGCCATCGTGATGGGTGCCGCGATTGCCCTATTTATCGGGCTAGTGGAGCGCTTAGCCCGTTCCGCTTGGGTTCGCCTCACGCTTGGCCGCAATGAAGGAAAAGAGTGGGTTCTTGATTCCGGGCAGAACTTCATCGGGCGGGGTGAGAGCTGCCAGATTCCGTTGTTTGGGGATGCAAACGTCATGCCCAACCACGCATGCATCGTGCGGCAAGGTCCCGGGCAGTTCCTGATTGCCGATGGAGGCTCGCCAATCGGCACTTACCTTAATGGCCAGCGGGTCCAGCAGGCACCGCTATTCCATGGCGCGGTAATCACGGTTGGCTCTTTTAACCTTGAGTTTCTCTTGAAGAATCAACGCGCCCCAGTTCGAGGACCAGAGGCTTATCCAGGGCAAGCCTACCAACTTGGCGGCCAAGGCTATGGCGGACAGCCGGTTCCGCCTCAACCCGGGGTGGCGGCAACGCCTCAGTATCCGACGGCCCAGCCTCAGTACCCGGCTTCACAACCGACGACTCAAATGGCCCCGGCGCCGGCTCCAACCGTCATCACCTTGACCGCGTTAGACGGTCCGCTCAGTGGTCAGAGATTCCCGATTTCAAGTCCGATGGAGCTTGGACGCGAACAGTCTGCCATTCCTATGAGCTTCGATTCCCAGGTGTCGAGGCGGCATGCCCAGCTGATTCCTGACTCGATGGGCTTGACGGTGACGGACCTTAACAGCACCAACGGAACGTTTGTGAACGGACAACGCGTCCAGTCTCAGACGGTACGAAGCGGCGATCTGGTTAAGATCGGCGCAACTACTTTCCGCGTCGATTAGTTCTAGAATAGGCCATACCAATCCTATAAGACTTATTGGCCCGGCAGTCAACGATCCATGGATAACAAAACTCAGCAAATCGACCCAAACCGCACCGTGCTTTCGGGCGCGCCGATGGCGAATGATCCCATGCGGACGCAAGCGATGGGCGCATTCGACCCCTTGAAGACCACGGCGATGGCAGCAATGCCGGGTGGAAAGGCGTTGGTTGCCGAAGTGATCGCCGGTCGAGACGCCTCGATGGCTAATGGTCCAGCCCGCGAGCAGTTCTTGGTAGATTTCATCGCTGGTGGAGCCCCAGGAGGTGGATTGGGTGCTCGAACTCCCTTGAACCTCTGCCTGGTTATCGACCGCTCGGGTTCGATGGAGGGTCCGCCGCTGGATTACGTGAAGCAGGCTTGTTCCTATGTGGTCGATCTGCTTAGCCCCAACGACATCTTGAGCATCGTCACGTTCGAAGAGACCGTCGATGTCCTCATGCCTCCGCAGCGCGTTACGGATAAGCCACGAATTAAGGAGGGCATTCAGCGGCTTATGGCGGGCAACACCACTAATCTTTACGACGGGTTGCTACTGGCGATGCAGCAGGTTTCGACGATTACAGATCCTGGACGAGCGACGCGGCTTGTTGTTCTGACCGACGGCGACCCTACGGCAGGAATCAAGGACTTCTCGGCGCTTGTAGCGCATGCGGGCGATATCAAGTCGCGAGGCATTACCTGCACGTTCCTCGGCTTTGGCCCCGATTACAACGAAGAACTTCTCGCAAGCATGGCGAAGAAGGCGGGCGGAAACTACTACTACATTCCGCGCCCGGATCTCATTCCAGAGGTGTTCCGAACCGAGTTGGAGAAGCTGATGACGGTCACGGCTCGTAACCTGAAGCTGGACGTTAAATTGAGTCGGTGGGTATCCATGCGCGGTCCTCAGGCGGCCTCGTCGGGCGAGATTCACATCGAACTGGCGGACTTGGAGCGTGGGTCGACTTTGCAACAGGTGATCGATCTAGAGTTCCAGAATCACCCGCTTGGTTGGTATCGGGTGGCGGCGGGTCGGCTTACCTACGACGATACATCCACGGGTAAGACCGAGACGATCGACCTGGACTTTGTGGTGGAGTTCACTTCGGATTCTGCCAAATACTCGCTTCCCCAAAACCCAAGGGTTGCCCAGGCGGCCCAGATTGCCCAGGCGTCACGCGTGGTCGAGAAGACAATCATGGGTCTGAAGACGGGCCAACTCACCGCGATGGGGGCCATTGCCGACCTCCAGAAGACTCAGGCCCTGCTTCTAAGCGATGGACGGATAATAGAGGCACAAGAGGTCACGATGGCACTGAGGGCCCTTCAGAGCGGCGATACGGGCGGGGCCGAGAAGACCTTGATGGGAACGATGGTCCAGTTGGATCAGGGCAAGAAGCAGAGCTAACCTATGTGGATCGAGGGCAATCCTTCGACGACTCGCCCAATCCTTACTGCACCAGGAATCTCTTGCGTGGAGAACAGAGCCAATCCGCCGCTGGTTTGAGGGTCTAAAGCTAGGTGAGTTAGCCAATCTGGGATGGTCTGATCGATGTGCAGCGCATCTCCAAGGAAATCGCGGTTCTTCTTCGCTCCGCCAGTGGTATGACCTTCGGTAACCATTCTCTCAACCCCAGGAAGAATCGGGAGTGATGCAATCTCTACTTGGATCGCAATTTTGGAAGCACGGGCGACATTGAAGAGATGTCCGCAGAGGCTAAATCCGGTGATGTCGGTGGCACAGCGGACGTTGGCGGCTTGACCCGCTTCGCAGGCATCCTTATTGAGCTTTGACATCGACGTGATTGCGGCGTCTAGCTCCTTGTGTAGGCAGGCATCGAATTTGGCGGCGGTCGTGACGATGCCGGTCCCCAGGGGTTTGGTGAGCCAAATTCCATCGCCTGGCTTGGCTTCGGTATTGGCAAACATTCGATTCGGGTCGACCAGTCCAGTCACCGCCATTCCGAACTTGGGCTCTTTGTCTTCAACCGAGTGTCCGCCCATCACCACGGCTCCAGCCTCAGTCGTCTTATCGTAGGCTCCTTTGAGAATGGCCGCCCAGAACTCGGGAGGAGCTAACTCTGGCGAGAAACACGCGATGTTCAGGACCGAAATCGGCCGTCCGCCCATCGCGTAGACATCACTCAGGGCGTTGGCGGCGGCGATTTGGCCGTAGGCATACGGGTCGTCGACGATCGGTGTGAAGAAGTCGACGGTTTGAACTAGCGCCTGATCATCGGACAGCCGAAAGATTCCCGCGTCGTCCGAAGTTTCGAAGCCAACAAGCAGGTTTGGGTTCACAGAACGAGGTAATTGGCGGAGAACCTCCGCCAGTTGGCCAGGGCCCAACTTGCTCGCTCAACCAGCGCAGGAAACCAAATGCGTGAGTCTCACGGCTCAAAGTATAGGTCTTATAGGACACATAGGACCTATTGGGTTCGCCATCCGCGAGAAAAACCTGTAAAGTATTTTCCCGTGAGCGTCGCCTCGATTCAAAACCTGGTTGTCCAATATGGATCGTTCGTCGCCCTCAACAATTTGACCGTCGAGGTGCCGGAAGGCTGTACCGGACTGCTCGGTCCGAACGGAGCAGGAAAGACCACTCTCCTCAAAACGATTCTCGGATTTGTAAGTCCCGCCTCTGGATCGGCAACGGTCCTCGGATTCGACATTCGCACCCAGGGTCGAGAGATTCGACAGCGCATCGGCCTGATGCCAGAGCAGGACTGCCACATTCCGGGAATGAGCGCCGTCCAGTTCGTGGCCTACGCAGGCGAATTGGCGGGAATGCCGAAGGAACAGGCCATGCGCCGAGCCCACGAGGTTTTGGAGTATTGCGGGCTAGGCGAGGCGCGTTACCGTAACGTCGAAACCTACTCCACAGGCATGAAGCAACGCATCAAGCTTGCTCAGGCGATCGTGCACGGTCCCAAGCTTCTCCTTTTGGACGAGCCTACTAACGGTCTGGACCCACGCGGCCGCGAGGAGATGTTGGACTTGGTGAGGTCGGTCTCGCACGGCAAAGGGCTGAACGTGGTGATCAGTTCGCATCTGCTTCCAGACATCGAGCGGGTGGCAGATCAAGTGATCGTGGTCATGAAGGGACAGCTCAGGATTCAAGGAATGATCAAGGAGCTCAAGAAGATCGTTGGAGCCCCGATGGATGTGGAACTGGTGGAGCACAGCGAAGCTTTCGAGAATGCAATTCGGGCCAAGGGAGCAACTTTGGAAGAATTGACTCACTCTCGGTATCGAGTGACTACCTCCATGACCCCGATTGAAACCGGCCGGCTAATCTTAGCCGCCGCGCGCGAAGCGGACTCCCCAGAAGCCAAAGTACAGGTTCGCGGACTTGTCGAAGCGGAGCGATCCTTGGAGGATGCTTTCCTTGAGAGCATCGGAGCTCCTTCCCACCACCAAGCCGGAGGATTCCAACTGTGATTGCCGTGAATGCTGGAATGCTCGATTGCTTGACTGCTCGATTGGCTGAAAATCCAACGCTTGCATTCGGAGGCAAATAGCCATGGCTTTTTCACCCATTGCCGACCTGAGCTATCGCAACTACGATGGTGAGCTGACCGACACGCGATTTCGCTGGTGGGTCATTGCAAAGGCGACGATCATGATGGCGATGAAGAAGAAGGCCATGTGGATCTATGCCCTGCTTTCCGGTGGCTACTACTTCGGAATGATCTTCACCCTTTTTGTGATCGATCAAATGTCGGTGAACACGCCGCCGGGTACGCCGAATCCCTTAAAGACGTTCTTAGGGCGGCTGGTTTGGAAGGATCAATTTCTCGTTGGCTTCTCGTATGGGCAGATATGGATGCTGGCCATTGGCCTCATCCTCGGCGCGGGGGCGATTGCGAACGATAATCGCGCCAACGCCCTGCTTGTCTATCTCAGCAAGCCTTGCGACAAGAAGGACTATCTCTTTGGCAAGTGGTTTGGCGTTTTTCTGCCCCTGCTCGTCGTCTCCGCCGTTCCACCTCTTTTCTTTTACTTCTACGGAGCCATGAGCTATCGGGAAAACGGCTTCCTTTCTTCCGATCCTCTGCTGATCTTCCGAGTCATTGTGATGCTTATTGTCGGGGCGGCATTCAACTCTTCCCTGATCATTGGATTCAGTTCGATGTTCAACCAGGGAAGGATGGCGGGCGCCGTGTACGCAGGCTTTTACTTCATCTCGAACTTTTTTACCCAGCTGATGACGCTGGCGTGGCTCGGGGTTTCGGGAGGTCGCAGAGGGCATTCAGACGCGCCCGAGGGAGTGGTGGATTTGGTCGGCAAACTCTACTACGGAAGCGTGGATGGGTTAAACATTGGAATGGCCAAAGGTGTTCTGGGCACCGATGGGTCGCCCCCCTTTGGAATCCCATCGCCGTTCAAGATGGTTCCGGCGCCGTCCCTGTTCTTCAGCCTGGGCCTGATCGTCATCTTCAGTTGCCTGATGATGTTCATCGCTTGGCGACGAATCCGACCCGTGGAGATCGTCGGATGATCGAACTCACGAACGCCTCCAAGTGGTACGGACAGGTCATTGGACTAAACGACGTCACCTGCACGATCGGTCCAGGCGTGACCGCTCTGCTCGGAATGAATGGAGCGGGCAAGAGCACGCTTATGAAGCTGGTTACGGGCCAAGTTAGGCCGACAACCGGCCAGGTGGTAGTCAATGGCGAAGACCCGTTCGCCAACCCGAACGTTTTTCGCAGGCTGGGTTATTGCCCGGAGATCGACAACTTCTACGAGTGGCAGACCGGAAGACAGTTCGTCTACGGGATGGCGAGGTACAGCGGTTTTGCTCACGCCGATGCCACTGCCCGAACCCAGCGCGTTTTAGAAGAAGTCGGGATGGCAGAAAGGTGCGACAAGAGGATCGCGGGCTTTTCAAAGGGAATGCGTCAGAGAATCAAACTCGCCCAAGCGATGCTAAACGATCCCGATGCGATCCTGCTGGACGAGCCCCTTAACGGCCTGGACCCAGTTGGTCGTCGGGAATTGATGGATCTCTTGAAGGTTCTGGCCGATCAGGGCAAATCCATCCTCGTGAGCAGTCACATTTTGTTCGAAGTCGAGCAGATGACGAGATCGATTCTGCTTTTGCACCGAGGGCGACTGATGGCGTCGGGCGATCTGCGCGTTATTCGTGAACTGATCGACAAGTATCCGCACCGGGTACGAATCGAAACTCCAGAGCCAAGGGAAGTTGCCAAGCGGTTGGTGGCCCTGCCTTATGTGCTCAGCGTGGAGTTCGAACGCGACGGGCTGGAACTACAGACTCGGGAACCGAGCAAATTTTACGACGAAATTCCTGGGTTGGTCTTAGACGAAAACATCCCAGTGACGTCGTTCAGTAGTCCCGACAACAACCTGGAATCGATTTTCCGATATTTGGTGAACGGATGACCGAAGTTTTTGTATTTCAAGCGGCGCTGAGGGACTTCCTTCGCATTAAGCGAATCATCGTCTGGATACTGGTCGCGTTCGCTCTGTTCGGAATCTCGAAGGTTTTTCTCTACGTGAATCAGGCGAACGACTTAGCCGAAGCATATTCCATGCTTTCGTCCTTGCTTGTCTTTCGAGTGCTTCCCCTTGCCTCGGCAATCTTCAGCTCGGCGGTGATTGGGCAGGAGGTCGAACAAAAAACCATCGTTTACTTGCTGACCCGGCCAGTTGAGAGATGGAAGCTTGTTCTGTTCCGGACGCTGGCAAGCGCAGTTGCGGTTTCGCTGGTTTCGGTCGTGACTCTGGCCCTTGTGTCAGCGGCGGTTTACGGTAGCCCGTTTTCGAACCCGATGTTCTTCCGTGACCTCGTTGCGATTCTCGTCGGGTCTCTGGCTTACGGGACGCTGTTTGTGTTCGTCACCCTTCTGATGAGCAAAGCGGCCATGGTCGTGTGCTTGTTGTTCGCTTTTGCTTGGGAGACAGCCGTTCCCAATATGCCGGGAAGCATGTCTTCCCTTTCGGTGAGCACCTACCTCAGCGCGATCGCTCAGAGGCCATCGGCCCTTGGCGGAGGCGGGTTCTTAGGGAACATGGCGAATGCGCTCGGAGTGAATGCCGTGAGCGCCCAGACTGGTTGGATGATTCTGGCTCTGATGATCGCCTTCTTCGGTGGCCTTGGGATGTGGTGGTTTAGCACGTTCGAGTTCCTGCCCCGGGAAGATGCCGAATAATCGGTTGCATCGAAACGCACGCGGTTGGTGGTCAAGTAAAGTAAAGAGTGCGCACCCTTCTTCCCCTTGCCCTAATCGGCCTCTCTGCGACTGCTTTTGCCGACCGTTTGATCACTATCCCAACAGGAACCAAGATCAAGCTCAATACGATCAAGGCGGAAGGGATTTGGGAGCAATCTCGTGCGCGATCTAGCCGCTACTATCTGGGAGCGGGCCTAACCGATGCCATCGACGCACAGTTCACCGGAGAGAGGTTCGAGGGAGAGCGATTTCGCAGTTCGTTCGACATCTCTTATAACTACATTCCCCCAATTATTGGAGTTGGGCCCGGAGTCAGTTTTGGCGTTCAGGATGTGTTGAACGTGACCAACGACGGCCGCCGCTACTTCATTGCCATCACGACGAGGCAAGGGTTCGCGGATTCCGTCAGCGGGTCTATTCCGGCCGAGTTCACGCTTGGAGCCTACTTTGGCTCAGTGACGGCTCCGTTCATCGGGGTCATGCTTCCGTTTACAGACTATGTGCGAGTGCTCGCTGAGTACAACGGACGTCGAATCAATGCGGGCGTCGAGATTCGCCCTACGAACGACATCGCCCTGCGAGCGATCTTTGAGCGGAAAGATCTGCTGATAGGCGCTCAGGTAACGATCAAGTTTTAGCGGGTTCTTGGACCTTAGAGTCTTCGGCGGGAAGCACGGGGAATCCGTGTTCATTGCAAAGCTTCCTAATTCTTTCTGAGATCACCCGGCAGAATTCATCTCGAGCTTCCTTGTCGTTGAAGCCCTGCGCGACCTCGGCAAAAGTGAAGGGTTTACCGAAGGCAATGGTGATCAGGTGTCTTCTGCGCTTGGCTTTTCCACGGGGCATCACGACTTTTGAGCCGACGATGCCTACTGGAACAACGGGAGCACCAGTTCGCTTGGCAAGCATGGCGACACCCTTGTTGACCGGTAGCATTCTCACTCCATCGCCTCGAGTGCCTTCGGGGTGGATCAGGAGGGCTTCACCTTGGTTCAGCATGTCGATGGATTTCCGAATGGCCTCCATGTCGCCCTCCCCCCGGTGCACAGGGTAAGCACCAAGGCTCGCGATCAGCTTGCCGAAGATGCCCTTGAACAGCTCCTCCTTTGCCATGAATCGCAGTCGACGCTGAGGCATCGCACAGCTCGTTGCAGGAGGGTCTAAGTGGCTCACGTGAATCGGGGCGATGATCACTGGACCGGTCGACGGGATATTTTCTCTGCCGATCGATTTCAGGCCGCCGGTGACAAGGCCGAAAAAGAACGTGCGCACGAGCCAGTTGACGAAGCGATACCACCGGTCGTTATGCTTCGCCATGGGTATGAGATTACTCTCATTCCTGCTATAACTTCCCCCAGATGATCAACGACGCGCCTCGCCAAGCTTGGTACAAGGGCTTGACCCGTTACCAATGGACGATCCTGTTCGTCGCGTGGCTTGGGTGGGTGTTCGACATCTTCGACTCCGCGATCTTCAACCTAACCAAGGGCGAAATGATCAAGGAGATGATGGGGGCCGAGGCTTACAAAGCACATGGAACGGTTGTTGAAGGCAACATCCAGGGCTTTTTCTTTGCCGGGTGGGCCCTTGGAGGGTTGCTCTTCGGCATCCTTGCGGATCGGTGGGGCCGTACGCGGACACTAACCCTCACCATTCTCATTTATAGCGTGTTTACTGGCCTGACCGTTTTCTGCCAGGAGCCTTGGCACGTCGGCGTTGCCCGGTTCATCACCGCTCTAGGGATTGGTGGCGAGTGGGCGGCGGGCGCGGCTTTGGTAGCTGAGGTCATGCCCGAGCGAACTCGCGTTGCGGCGGCGGCTCTTCTTCAAAGCGCGGCGGCGATCGGTCCGGCTCTTACTTCCGTGGCTCTTATCTCACTCAGCCACAAGGGATGGCAAGCCATGTACCTCCTCGGAATCGTCCCCGCCCTTATCTGCGTGGGGATACGCTTTTTCGTTAAGGAGCCAGAAGCGACCAGTAGCCCGCAAGCGCGGTCCAAGACTCCATTGGCAGACATCTGGTCCGATCCGAAGTGGCGTAGGAACGTGCTGATCGCCATGGTCATCGGGGCGGTCGTTGTGACGGGAGCGGGAACAGTCTCGTTCTGGGGTCCCAACCTCATGGATGCCGCCAACCAAGGGCTACCTACAGCGCTCGCCAAAGAAAGGAAGGGCTATGCGACTTTGATATCGCACATCGGAACATTGGCGGGGGTTCTTCTGGTGCCATGGCTTTGCCAGCGATTTGGTCGGAAAAGGACGATTGGTGCGTTTTTCCTTCTGGCGCCGCTGGCCGCATTGTTGGTCGTCAATGTAGGTTCCAGTTACCAAACCCTTCTTTGGACATTGCCCATTTACAGCTTCTTCGCGATCGGAATATCCGCCGCACTGGTTCTGTATTTTCCTGAGCTATTCCCCACAAGGATGCGCGCAACGGGTGCGGGGATGGCCTATAACGTCGGGCGGGTGTTTTCGATCGTTATTCCAATGGTCTCGGGCGCCCTAATCGCCCAGTTTGGATCCATTGGGACGGGCTTCTTGATCGCCGCCGGGTTCTATGCTGTTGGTCTTGTCGCCGTGTACTTTGCCCCGGAGACCAAGGGGCAGAGCTTGCCGGCTTGAGCTCCTTTTGGTGAGAGACCGCACTAACTTTTAGTGATCGGCACGATACCCTTAAAGTGGTCGACAGGCTGCAATGTTCGAACGGATAACTTGAACTTCCAGTCTGCCTTCCCGGTCTTAGATCCGGAGGGCACAAATGGCAGTGAGGAGGTTCCCAACTGGCTCCCCATGGTGTGCGGAAACTTCAGCACTCCGATGCCGAATTGGCCCAAATCTGGCTCGATTCCGAGAAGCTGAAAGCTCGCGGTGTCGATTTTTAGTCCCTCGTGGCCCTGCCGCTCTTGGCGTAAATGCCGTATCGACATCTTCAACTCCACCTCCTTGACGCTGCCCGTTGCTTGGCGATACCGTTTCAACCGTTGAGCGGGTATCTCAACCATAATGCCGCTTGAGGAGGTCACTGCGATCGGCTTAGCAACGTTCAAAACCGGGCTTCCAAACTCCTCCTCGATCGAAATGCCTTTCACATGGATGTACTCAGTATCTTCGTTGACCTTGAACAGCGTCTCTTCAAGCTCCACTTCTCGCGACCCGCTTTCAACCATGCTAGATTGCACGGTATTGCCCTGTGGTGTGTAGTTACGTGGACCTGCATCCGATAAGTAAAGGAGAAAGGTCGAACGGAGTAAGCTGATTGCTGAAACAAGCCCAGGTTTAGGGTTCACCACTTCGACCTCGATGGCGTTTTGGATCTGAGTTACCTTCCATCGTGGACCCTTCATCCGCTGTTCGGATGCTTGGATAGCCAAAGCTGGTCGCGTGAACTTTTCGAGTCTTATGGCGGGAAGGTCTCGCTTCACTTTGCCAACTTGGCGAATCATCAAATCCAGGAAAGGAACTTTAGGATCGAAGCCCTTCTGGACGGCGAAAAAACCCATCGATCCTCGAATCCGCCCTGATCGGACCGGTTGTTCATATCCATCGGGCGAACGAACGGAAGCCCACAAGTCGGAGCCGTTAGGATTGAAAGGCTTTCCGTTGGCCGAGAAATCGACAACCACCCATTCGCTGTCCGTGATCCAGCAAGGCCACGGTTTGCCAAACTCCTGTCCAACCATGCCACCCAGCTTATTACAGGGAAACTCCTTTCGCAAA
>JACMJO010000524.1 GCA_014380605.1 Fimbriimonadaceae bacterium
CGATGGTGTTTCGACCTGGAGAGGTGGTTCGAGCAGATTGAGTGCCATGACAAACGCAGTTGCCGCTACGGACGAAAGAATTCTGGTCGCGGGCACCACAAAACTACCTGCCGCCAGTTTGATTTGGTGCCATCGGTGCTCCAGCAGGTGCCTGTTTCGGACCCGGCCCACCTCCGGTGGCCCTACCCGCTGAACCTCGCTTGAGAAGCTCCTCGTCGCTAAGCGAGGGGCCGTCCTCGCTGTTGCCGCAACCGCCAAGGAACAGGGCGCCAAAGCACAAGATCAAGATTGTTGTCTGTTTCATTTAGAAGGAGTCCATCCATGAATGCGCCACCCAAAAGAGGGTGGCGCACAAGTTCGTTCGGTTAGATTCCGGCTGGGTCGACGTTGCCCCAGGTCCACCACTGATTAGGGTTGGTGGCAGGATTCTGCATGCCGGTTGTATTGGGAACGTCAGCATCAGTGGGTCCGTAAAGGTGTACGGTTCCAGAGATTCCGTAGTCTCGGAACGTGACCGCCGTTCGCTTTTTGAACTTAGCATGGCCATCCGCCCAGGCGTAGTTACCGCCACTACTAAACGAAATCCCCATCCAATTGATGTCGAGTCCGTTGGCGATCAGTGGTGCGCCCAGCGGGTAGAGAGGCGTTGGTTGAACAATGGCTTCACGCGTGGTCGTCGCCTTGTCTTGGAGCCAAATGGTGTTTGCCGGGTCAGAAAAAGCGGTCTGACTTAGCCCTAAGAGGTTTCCGTTGGCAGCATAGCTGCCGTTGCCAGCACCAGCCGCGTTGATGAACCCGTAAAACGGATTTGGATCGTTAGGCGCGGATGGGTTGATAAAGATTTGAAGGTTCTTTGTGTATGGCAGCGTTTCACGGCTCCAGTTCTGACCTTCGGTCGGGTCCATGAACCCGAGTGCCTTTCCCGAGCCTGCGAACCAATACAGCCAGCCGCCTGCATCGCGGAATTGGGTCACCGTAATGTCGTCGTAGTCGCCCGCATACATGATGCTGCTTAAGGCGTGCTGCTTCAAGTTCGAAAGGTCGGAGGATTTCTTGGCCGCAAGCTTCGCTTGGGCAAATACAGGGAAGAGGATCGCCGCAAGAATTGCAATGATGGCAATGACGACGAGCAGTTCGATCAGCGTGAATGCTCTGCTTCTGATATTCATATTTCTCACCAACGAGATTCGGAGGGCTTCTACGCCCTTGTTCCTGCAAGAGATTTGACTTGCTTTTCACCATTATATTATGGAAATAGCCAAATGTGAATATATTTTCACATATTGGAATCTTAGGTTCAAAAGGGGCCGCAATTACTTGCGAGGAGGCTTTGCTGGTTGAGATTCAGTCTCATGAAGTAGGCGAAAGACGAGGCCCATTTGATAATTTCCAAAGCCTTTCCCGAAGAGGGTGAATCCACCTTGGTTAGCCGACTCCGGCTTAACCCCAATCCGCACCTTTGTGACCTGCCACGGATGGATGTTTAGCTGTTCTAGATTTACGTCGGAGATCGACACTCCGTCGATAAAGGCGCCTTGTTCATCTACCTGCCAAGTCTTCAGAACGCCCCACTGGTTCATATTGTCCGGAAACCAAGCTGGGTTTAGGTGCCCTCGGGTACCGCCAAAATCGCCTGCCGAGCACCAAGTTCCAATCTCTACCCCGTTTATCCAAACGGTGATGTCGCTTGGATAGTGGTTGTTATAGCCGGGCGCCTCAGATCCAACCTCCATCGCCAACTCCATCACCTTGATATGGGTATTGAGCGGGATCGTATTGGGAAATGCGTACTCCACCCAGCCTCCCGAAGACCAGATGATCTCCGCTTGGGATCGCTCTGGCAGGTAGAAGGCAAGCGGGCTGTCAACCAGTCCGATGAACTTATCTCGGGTGGCAAGGCCGCAAGTCGGGTGGATTTCAACGTCGGCATACATCCCGACCGGAAGTTCGCTCTCTGCGTACCCTTCTGAGTCTGGAGTCTTTGGCGCAAGGTCGACTAGGAATCTCTCAAAGACCCTTTTGCATCGCTTCTGAGTTCCTTGGGGCGCGGCAATATAGTCGCTCTGCACAAGCCCGGCTTCCTCTAAAATCTGAACATGTTTAGTGACGCTTGGCTGAGTCAGGCCGAGCGCGCCGCTAAGCTCGTTGATGTTCATCTCTCGATGAGAGAGGAGCTCAATGATCCGAACTCGGGTGCTGGAACCCAACGCCCGGAAAATGGCCACACTTTCCTTTCCCGAAAGCTCCTTAATGTGGTGCAGCATGTTCAAAGAAGACGTGAAATCACTTTAATCGCGGAGCCATCTTACCTTCGTCAGAACTCCGTTGCGGTCGATCCATATAGTCGTTGTGGAATATACTGCCGAGACTCCTCGATGACGGCCACTATCCAGATCCAGCCCAACACTCTCGGCCCTACGGTCAATCGGAATGTGTACGGACATTTCGCCGAGCATCTCGGCAGATGCATCTATGAGGGAATTTGGGTTGGAGAAAGCTCCGAAATTCCAAATGTGCGCGGAATTCGCGCTGATGTGGCCGAAGCTCTAAGGGCGATCGATATCCCTGTGTTGAGATGGCCCGGCGGCTGTTTTGCCGACGAGTACCACTGGAAAGACGGAGTCGGGCCACGAGAGAACCGCCCCGCAATGATCAACACCCACTGGGGTGGAGTGGTAGAGAACAACCACTTTGGCACCCACGAGTTCATGGACCTTTGCGAACAGTTGGATACGGATGCCTACATCTGTGGCAATGTCGGCAGCGGCTCTGTTCAGGAGATGATGGAGTGGGTCGAGTATCTCACCTCGCCCGCCGATTCACCCATGGCGAATTGGCGACGAGCCAACGGTCGGGACGAACCTTGGCGAGTGCCTTTCTTCGGTGTTGGCAACGAGAGCTGGGGCTGTGGCGGAAACATGCGTCCCGAGTACTACGCAGACGAGTATCGACGCTACAACACGTTTGTCAAGAACTACGGACCAAACAAGATTTATCGCATCGCCTGCGGCGCAAACAACCGCGACTATCGGTGGACTGACGTCGTGATGGAGCGGGTCGGCAGTTTGATGGACGGCCTGTCGCTTCACAACTACACACTGAACGGAGGCAAGTGGCCACCCAGCGGTTCGGCAACGGACTTCCAGGAAGACCAGTGGTTCTCTGTCCTAAAGCACGCCCTGAGCATGGACGACCTCGTCGCAAAGCATGCCGCCGAAATGGACAAGCACGATCCTGACAAGCAGGTTGGGATGGTCGTAGACGAGTGGGGGACGTGGTTTGCCGTCGAATCGGGAACTAATCCTGGCTTCTTGTACCAGCAGAACACCATGCTGGACGCCTTGGTCGGGGCCGTCCACTTCCACATTTTCCACCGATTCGCGGATCGAATCTCAATGGCCAACATCGCCCAGACGGTCAATGTGTTGCAAGCAATGATCCTTACCGATGGCCCTCGGATGCTAAGAACTCCAACCTACTGGGTGTTTGAAATGTTCAAAGTCCATCAGGGGGCGGCAACGGTTCCGGTTAGTATCACCTCGCCAACCTATTCTTTCGCAGGAGAGGGTCTTCCAGCTATTTCTGCAAGCGCTACCCAGAGGTCAGGTTCCAACATCTTGGATGTCTCATTGGCGAACCTTGACCCTGACCAAGCCCATGAGGTCACGCTGGGCCATGGTGGCTCCTCGACGAAGATCAGCGGACGTCTGCTCACGGCTTCAACGATGCAAGCCCACAACACATTCGATAATCCCGATTTGGTTCAGCCAGTTGAGTTCAACGATTTCGCCGTGACTGGCGAGAGCATGAAATTCACCTTGCCCGCCAAGTCGATTCTCATGCTTTCTATCGAAAGCTGAATTCGGTCTTAGAGAATCGGGATTTTACGTAGCCGCAAGCTTCGTAAACTCTCATCATGAATCGCTTGGCAATGATTGTTCTTGGCGGCATTTTAGGAGGATTCCTGGGCGTCGTTGCTTTCACCCTCTACGTCAGCGTCACCCAACCCAATTACACAAGGGATGCGGGATCGCCACCACTCCTGCCGGGAATCATCTTGGGCGGCCCGGCGGGGTTTGTCATCGGCCTCGTGATCGGAGCCATTTTGCCAATCCGACAAAAGTAAGCTAGAAGTCGAAGTCTCCGATGTTCTCTTTCGTGAACGTAATGGTTCCGCCGAGCATCACGTTGTCGCCAACCACCTTTTTCTCGCCCAATCGGCCTGCCTTCAGAGTCGTGGCACCCGATTTCAGGTCGCCATCGGCCAGAGCGCGAGCGGCGCAGATGGTGAGGTAGCCCAGATCCTTGGTGTTCCAGAGGATCACCGACTTAACCACGCCTTCATTGACATAGGAGCGCATGTCGTTTGGAGTGGAGAGACCTGTCACGAACACCTTGTCCGTCTTGCCCGCTTGCTTGATTGCCTCCGCGGCTCCAGGGAAGGCGACTGAACTAATGGCAAAGATGCCCTTCAGGTTTGGGTACGCCTTCATCATGTCCTGGCTGACGGAAAACGCCAGTTTTTGATCCTCGTTGGATGGCTTGACGCCGACCAATTTGAGGCCCGGATACTTCTCAAGCCGGGTCTTCATGAACTTGATCCACTCGTTCTGGTTGGCGGCGGTGAGGGCGGCGGTTACGATCGCCACTTCGCCGGCCGCCTTGTCTCCGCCCAGGTCCTTTGCCATGGCATCGACGAGCGAATTGCCGATCTCCTCGGGAGTGGCTTGGTTAACTAGGAACTCGCGGGTGTCGGGAGCGGCATCCGCGTCCCACGTGATGACTTTGATTCCGGCATCTCGGGCTCGCTTCATGGCTGGGCCGAGTACGGCGGGGTCGTTAGGCGAGACCGCAATGACGTCTACGCCTTGGGCAATCCACTGGTCGATCATCTTGGCGGCTTCTGCCGGGTCGCCGCTGGTTGGGCCGTCGTAGATGAGTTCTACGTTCAGCTCTTTGGCGGCTTGCTGAGCGCCCTCAGAACAGCTCGTGAAGTAAGGCACTCCCTTCTTCTTTGGAAGCATCGCAACCGTGATCTTCTTGCTGGAGTTACCGGTATCTGGCGAACCCGTGGAGGCCGTATCGCCTTCCTTAGCACCGCCCGAGCATCCGCCCAAGACCATCAAACCCGCAACGAGAGAGAGACCAATCCACTTTGCTTTCATGCCTGTTCCTGTATTCTGCGCGATTCCCAGGCAATCCTTCGTGCGCGTATCGGTTTATGCGGTTGTAGGCATTTTGAATGCGCGGGTCTGTGACAAAACCCGCTCTACCAACAACGTCACAATCAACAACGCCCCCAATACAATCAGGTTGAGTTCATTCTGCTTCCAGTGCCAACTAACGAACTGCCGCGTCTCATGGATCAGGATCAATCCCAAAGCGACGCCCAAGACTTTGCCTTTGCCACCATCGATGCTGGCTCCGCCCAGGACGACGGCCGTGATCGCTTCCAACTCCAAGCCCATGCCCAGGTCGGCTTTGGCGGTGTTATTCCGGGCGACCAACAGGACGGCCGCAATCCCGCAGATGGCGCCGCAAAGCGTGTAAAGGATCATCTTGACCCGCGCCACGGGGATTCCCGAGAATCGGGCGACGTTCTCCTCCGTGCCGATCGCCACAATCCACCGGCCAAACCGAGCCTTTGCCAAGACAAACCAGGCCGAAAGCACAATAAGGGCGAAAACGAAAACGGGGTAGGGAATACCAACCATTTTGCCCTGGGACAGGGTCTGGAAAGTGTCAGGGTAGCCGGATATCGGCCGGGCCAGACTGATCCCTTCCGCGATTCCTCGGAATGCCGCCATCGTCGCCAACGTTACGATCAAAGGGTGAACGCGAAGCTTGGCGATGAACCACCCGTTGGACATCCCCAGGAATCCACCCGCAGCAATCGCCACCAGCGCCCCAATGAAAGGGGAAATCCCGCGTTCGAACAGCAATCCCAAGACGACCCCGCAGAGGGCGACCATCGCGCCGATGGAAAGGTCGATGCCCCCGATCATGATGATCAGCAACATTGGAATTGCCACGATCGCCAACTCCCACAGATGGCTCGCCAGGAGCATTTGGGATCGGATCGTGACAAAGCGGGGTTCCATCAGCCACGCCATCAATAGGAGGGCGATCAGAAGCAGAATTAGAACCGCCTCGCGAGAGCGGAGAAATGCCTTCAACGCTTTCTCCGGTTGATGTGGTCGCCTAAAACGGCGAGGAGGATGAGCCCACCCTGGATCGCGCGCTCCCAGTAGGTGCTTGATTGTCCTAACTTCAGGAAGATCAAAACGGTAGAGACGATGCCCAGCAGACTCGCGCCGAGCACCGTACCAATCACGCTTCCCCGACCTCCGCGAATCGACGTTCCGCCTACGATGACCGAAGCGATCGCCACGAGTTCAAACCCGCTTCCGAAACCCGACTCGATGACTTGAAGCTGAGTCGCGCTAAACAACGCGGCGACGGCGGCACCAATTCCCGTGAGGGTGAAGACGAATAGACGAACCTTGTTCGACCTCACGCCATTCAAAGCGGCGGCATTTGGATTGCTACCAATGGCAAATACGCGCATCCCGAGCCTAGTTCGGCGAGTGATCCATATTCCTATCAGGGCCGCCGCTATCGCCACAAAGATGACCGCGTTTCCGGTTCCAAAGGAACGAAGAGCCGGTGGCATGTTTTCGATCCATTTACCGCCCATTGCCAATTCGGTTGCGCCCTTGAATAGGGTCAAGGTGCCAAGGGTCACGATGATCGAGGGGATTCGGGCATAAGAGACCAAGAGTCCATTTACCAGGCCGCCCAACGCTCCGATCCCAAGGCAAGCAACGATGGCTACGCCGACCGGCAAACCCATCCGATCCGGAGAGGCGGCAATGCCGAGAGTCGCGGCGCACAGGCCCATGAGAGATCCGACGGAAATGTCGATCTCCCGAGCGAGGATCACCAACGTCATCATCGTCCCGACGATCACGGCGGGCGCGACTCGGACGAGCATGTCGCGCAGGTTTTCCAAGCTTAGAAAGCTGGGATTCACCACGGTCGCGAGGATGATCGTCGCCAACAGGAGACCTGCAACGGCAAACTCGCGCTTGAAGCCCTTTGCCGCAGTTTGTCGAGTTACTTCCTCTCCCTCTTTCGGAAGGGCAAGCTCCAAAATTCTCTCTTGAGTTGCTTGTTCCTTCGACAGTTCCCCAGCAAGCCGACCTTGGCGCATGACCAAGATTCGGTCGCCTAAGGCCATCACTTCGTTGAGTTCGGAAGAGATGAC
>JACMJO010000525.1 GCA_014380605.1 Fimbriimonadaceae bacterium
GAGGCCCGGTCGATCTTTGGACCAATTCCTGATCGTGATGTATCCGTTCTTGGCACACGAACCCTTCCTCATGGCAGGACCATGGAGACAGGTGTGCTTCGGCAAGAAGTGGAAGGCAATACGGTGGAGCTGAAGCCTAATCCGTCTAAGCCCGGAAGTCCCCTTGAGTTTGAGCATCGCACCCCGGCCGGAGCATTCGTAAAGTGGACACAAACCATTGATAAGTGCGATAAGCCGTCGTTGGCCGGCGGCGTAACCCCTTGCGGAACGGCGTCGCGGGTTGGTAGGGCGGTCAAGGGCAACGTGGAGTGGCTCGTGCTCGCGAGAAAAACCAAAGACAAGCCGGACATTCTTACCGCTGAGCCAATGTGGCAGCTATCGAATCCGGAGTACGAACTGGCGGGTTACATCGGCTTCAATCGAGTAACGGGCGAATTAGCCTTCTTCGATGGTGCTTACAACATCGGTAAGTTTCGCTATGATCAGCCTATTATCGCGCCGGGCGGGCGAGGCTATGCCGACACCAGCGGCAGAGTCAAGGCAAACACGATGTACGACAACGAATTCACAATCCCTTGCTCAGCCTGCCACGACAATAAAGAACCACGAATCATCACTCCCTACATCAAGCAGGCTCGGGTTGGGTATCGAGACTCCGCTCTGCAAGCCGCGAACAGCCTCAAGGCCCTGTTACCTCCCCTCACGAGAGGGGCTCGCTCGCCTTACCGCATCATTGGCTCCAGCTATTCGGCAGCCCACAAGGGCATCACGCTTGGTGGGCTGAGCATCACCGACCCAACCGACAATTGCACCACCTGCCATGGGCTTACGAACAACGGCACCGCGAAATTCGCTTCGGACGCAGTCGGTTACTTGGGCGGCTTGGAGGACACGTTCCGGACGGACTGGTCGCTTAGGACCGGACTCGGAAAGACCCATCCGTGGATGCTCCCAGGAGTTGGCAATGATTTGACCGCAAATCCGCCATCGCCTATGCTATCTCCCACGGATTGGGCCCTGCTTAGGGCTGAGTTGGAGAATCCGACTCCTGCAACTTCTTACCGGTTGTACACCGAAGCCCCGGCTCCTGAGTCGACGACTAACGATCAAACACGCTTGGCCGATCCATCCGGGCCCACTGGGCTAAGCTTGGTTGTTGGCGACAATCGGGATGGAACCTCTGAGCCAATGAACAAGGAGGGCACCGTCTCGTGGTTCTACCAAAACACTTTGGGAGGAATTCCAGAGCGCGACGACGTGAGGTTTGATGTCCTCGTCAGGTCGGTTCCCATACCGAGTTCCGGCACTCCGCCGAATCCGAGCGACTACCCTCCGATCGCGGAGGCCCAGGACACAAGCGCAATTCTGATCGCCGGTAGCGTCTTCAAGATCAATGACGACTTCCTGGTAAAGGACCTCTCTTACTGGAGCCATCAAAGGGCAACTGAGGCAACCCCCACCACATCGCCAAGGAGCTATCGACTTTCCTTCCCGGCCAAGAGCGGCACAAGGGTTCTTGTAAGGATTGTTGCGAAACGGTTTGCTTTTGATCAGTCTGGAGAGAAATACAGCTCAGTAGATCACCTGGCACATGTCGATGTGCCTTGACGATCTTTGGAGCTCCGACAACCCGGGGTGAGTAATCCGTTTGCTTGATGTATACATTGAGAACTGACCTGCCTTCGGGGCAGGTTCCTACCATGAATCTCAAAGGTAGCGTAAAGCTCATCAAACCTCATCCCCCGAGCGATTCACCGCGCTTCGTCCTTCCCAGATGGCTCCGCCTTGAGGCCGGTGACGCTGTGCTCGCTCTATACTGAAAGTCAGCGTTTCGACCCCTTTCAACATAAGCAGCCTGCGCCTAGCGGTTTTCTTCAGACGCTCAATTGTGTTCTCTTACGCGAAAAAGCGATTTCAGCGGTCGGAAGGCGGGACCCCTCATAGAATCATCTCGATTGTGGGCTGAGATCTTCCTGATCAAAAGTTCTCCTTGGCATCTCCTTGGAAAGTGTTGTATTACCCATTGTCATGGGACGAGCGAAACTTTGCGTACTTTCATGCCTTCACGACGACTACTGGTTTGTAGAGAAAGCCCTCAATGCCTGTATTACTGCCGGGCCCATTCTAGCCTTCGTTAACCAGAACGCTTGGAACGGCCAAGCGGGGTCCTGGCAAAAGTGCGCCGACATCGCGCAAGGGGTCGGGGCGGAAGTGGTTCTGGGCGAATGGGAAGACGAATCCGAACATCGCCGCTTTGCTTTAGTCGAAGCCAAGCGAAGGGATTTCACCCACGCCATCATCCCCGATGGAGACGAGGTCTTGGAGCCACAGCTATGCAAGACGCTCATCGATATCGCTAAAGGCGGAATTGCGGAGAGGGTTCACGCCCACATGGACACGTATTGGAAATCTGTCCGCTACGTGATCAGGCCACGGGAGCGGCTGACGCCGGTCATCCTCGTCGATCTTAACCAGGTTGAGCACTACTACATCCGAGAATTCCAAGGTGGCAGGGCACTCATACTTGGACCCGAGTATGGCGTCATTCACCACCTAAGCTATGCAGGGCCAAACGAGCGCATCTGTCGCAAGCTGACAACGTGGAGCCACCGCTCGGAAGTCGCCGAGGATTGGTATCGCCGGGTTTGGCTTGGATGGGACCAAGACCACATGATGAGGAATCTTCATCCAACCCACCCGCAAGCCTATGGGTTTGCCGAGCGCGTCGCTCTGCCAAACCTCCTAGCTGGCGTGTGGGACGAACGGCAGGCTGCTGGTGATCCTGCCGTTCCTCTCCCTTGGCCAACCGTCTCAGTCATCATTCCCCTTTACGGAGGGCAAGAAGACATCCTCGAGTGCCTTCAAAGTCTAGAGGCCTCTGATGATCTTCTGAGCGAGGTGATCGTTGTAGACGATGCATCCCCAGACAATGCACATCAAACCGTTGCGGATTTCCCGCGAGCAAAGCTTTTCCAGAACGAGAAGAATCTAGGCTTTGCGGCAACATGCAACAGGGGTTTTCAGGAATCAAACGGGGATATCGTTATCTTCCTGAATTCGGACACGATCGTCCCACGTGCCGGTTTCATCCGCTTAATCGAATCCTTGACTCGGTCGGGATCGATTGCAGCGACTGGCCCGATGTCGAATCACGCGGGTTACTACCAATATTGTGAACCTACGTACACCTGCAAAGAGGGCATCGAAGACTTTGCTCGCGATTTCGCGGCCAGGAACGAGCCAGACAAGGAAGTCGAAATGCTTGTCGGCTTTTGCCTCGCTGTTCGAAGGTCTGTACTCGAAGAGGTAGGAGTTTTCGACGAGCAGTTCGGGATCGGTCTTTTCGAGGATACCGACCTGTGTTATCGGATTCAACGAGCCGGCTATAAGCTTATGCTTTCCTCAAGGTCTTTCGTCCACCATAAGGGATCGAAGAGCTTATCTAGGAAGGTCCCGAACATTCCCGGCTTGCTTACCGACAACCGCTCAAAGTATGAAGCCAAATGGCGACAGGACATCGAACTTGGATACGCCTCGCATCTGCCCGGTTTGCCTGAAAAGTCGGGCAAGATCGAGTTCGATCAGAGCCGCAGGCCCGAGCTAGCATTCTCCGAAATCTCGGATTTGCGATCCAAGGCGGACATCAGCCTCTGCATGATCGTTCGAAACGAACAACGGGTCATCCGGGCTTGCCTAGAATCTGCAATCCCCTTCTTCAAGGAGATCATCGTCGTAGACACAGGATCTACCGACGGTACGCAAGATATCTGCCGTGAACTTGGGGCAAACGTCTACGAAATCGAATGGCCAGACTCCTTTGGCGAGGCTCGGAACGAGTCGCTTAAGCACGCGAAGGGAAGCTGGATCTTCTGGATAGATGCGGACGATACCTTGGATCTTGCCTCCGGAGTCGCCATACTTCGAGCCGCGATAGGTGCTGCGCCGAGCACGGCCGGTTTCGTTGTTCCTGTTCAGTTCGTGGATCAAGGCAGCGACTCTGGAACTCGCGTCGACCATGTAAAGCTGTTCAGGAATGTGCCGGGAGTGGGCTTTGAAGGCCGCATCCATGAGCAAGTATTAGGATCTCTAAGTGGGCATGGTGCGATCGGGCGAATTCCGGGCGCGGTCGTCTATCACAGTGGCTACGATACGACCCCAGCGGGCCAAGAAGCAAAGAGAAAGCGCGATTGGTATTTGCTGGACAAGGAGCTAGAGGAGCGTCCGAACCATCCCTTCGTTCAATTCAACTGTGGGATGACCGCCCACTTTACTGAAGAACACGAGCGCGCAATTGGCCATCTATGGAAGTCAATAGAACTAGCCCAACCGCACGAATCCCACATTCGAAAGTCATACGCCCTGATTGCCCAGTCTCAAAGGGCTCTGCACCGAGACACCGAAGCGCTAGCCTCACTTGAAGAAGGGATCGCCAAAGTCGGCCCCGACCCGGAACTCCTATTCCTCCAAGGCAGTGTCCTTTCGGCTCTGGACCGGCACAAGGAAGCGGTGGGCGCCTACGAGTCAATCTCAACCAATCTTCCGGAACATTTCTCTAGCATAGACATCTCGATCCTTACTTACAAGAAGGAGTTTAATCTAGCATCCGCTTGGCTTGGCAGTGGAAACTATCTGAAGGCTCGC
Source organism: Fimbriimonadaceae bacterium (assembly GCA_014380605.1). GTDB lineage: Bacteria > Armatimonadota > Fimbriimonadia > Fimbriimonadales > Fimbriimonadaceae > 55-13. The sequence continues at coordinate 4,642 of JACMJO010000525.1, forward strand.
GAGCACTATAGACAAGCACTGTCGCTGGCACCTCAACGCGGAGAGATTGCGTATGCCTTTTGCGAAGCCGCCCTTGCACACGGCGATCTGGGGCAGGCATCTGAACTTCACCGAAGACTATTGAAGTTGGAAGGACCAAGCGAACCTTGGGTTTCGCTTGGACTAAATCTCGCGAACGCCACTGCTGGGTTTGAAGCAGTTGAGGCGTTTCTACGGGGAGCCGCTAGGGACTTCCCGAATGCGCCTGCGCCGGCGATGGAACTGTGTCGGTTGCTACTTAGGACCGATAGAGCACCAGAGGCTAGGCCGATGCTGCTGGGCCTGCAGGCTGCCGGAGTTGCCGAAGCCGCGTTTTACTTGGGTGTTCAGTCGAATCGCGAAGGCAGATTTGAGAATGCCCTAATGTGGATGTGTTGGGCGCATCTGCTGAATCCGAGCAGCAGAGAGACTGTAGATCAACTCCCGATCTTACGGGAGCTGGTCGCTCCGATCAATAAATCAGGAGCCGTACCGCCCTGCGACGAAGAATCGGCCTCGAAAATACGGGGTCCCTACATCGGGGACCTTGCCGAAGGCACCTGCGATTACTCCGTATGCATCGTTACCTTCAACTCTGAGCGGACTATCGACACTTGCATAACTTCGGTTTTGGCACAATCACAACCGACAACGGAAATTATCGTCGTGGATAATGCGTCAACGGATGGGACATGGCAGACGTTGCAGAGGCTGGCAGAAGATTGCGGCGCCCTTAGCCTGATGAAGAATGAAGAGAACGTTGGCTACTCGAAGGCGATGAATCAAGCCCTGCTGGCATCGTCGGGAAAAGCTCTCGTCTGCCTCAATCCCGACACCGAGGTGGGACCGGATTGGCTCGAAATGCTCTCTGCAAAGCTTGAGGACGATGTTGGAGCCGTTGGGCCGCTGGCCGATAACGTAGGTGGAGAACAGTTCGTTGCCGATTACCTCCCGCCGGGCTTGCACCCTCCGGTTAGCGATTTGGCGACAGTATTGGCATTAGGGCGCAAGGATCGAGCACGTGATACAAAACTCTTAATGGGGTTTTGCATCATGGCTCCCCGATCGGTCTTCAACGAGTGTGGGCTGCTGGATGAACGCCTGGAATTGGGGGCTGATGACCTCGAGCTCAGCTGGCGGCTGCGCACGCTCGGGAAGAAGCTTGTCATAGCTGAAGACGTGTTTGTCTCGCACGTTTCGTCCGAGAGTTTCCGAAGCCTCGAACCTTGCGAAAAGGCGGAGAAGATTGGCCTAAGCGACGCGGCACTTGAGTCAAAGCTACGCGCCTTCTACTTACCAAACAAGGTTCCATCGTCCGCTGATCTATGGGGTAGCGAAATTTTTCAACATTTTTTTGACAGAAATGGATAAACCTCGTGTACCCTGTATTTACACTAGGTTTCGGGCTAGGACTGCTGACCCAAGGGGGATTTAGGAGAGCTGATCTGGATGTTTAGCGACCTTGCCAAAAGCTCACTTTCGAACGTCGACTTGTCGGGTCCTCTCGAGAAATCTAATGCCTACGGATCGTCAGGATCACCAGGCGGGGGACCATATTTGGAGTTGTGGATGTTGATCGACTCAGGTCTTGTCAAAAACGTCTCCTACCGTTCTAACGGTTGTCCAGCAATGATGCATACCGGTGCCACATTGGCCCGAATTGCCATGGGGAGAGAGGCCGAAAATCTTCGAAGCCTAACGGTCGAAGACGTCGACCGACTGGTGGGCGGCCTGCCAGAGGGGAAGGGCTATTGTGCAGATATGGCAATCGGCGCTTTGACAATGGCGCTCGACGCCCATCACAGGGCTGACGATGTCAAAGGCGGCTCAATTGCCCACGGAGGAAATCCCGGATGAATATGCCCGGTGCTTACAAATGTCTCCCATTCAGCCCCGATGTTTCGGTCGATCCGGCCATGGGCATACAACAGGGCCTAACTGGTCAGTGCGGCGGACCCCCTCAGGGGTGTTTCCCTTCGCCTTCGGGCTTTTGTGTTACGGGTGCCGTGGGATTGCTACCCGAAGCAGGTCCGCAGACGTACTACTTCGCAACGAGTTCGTTGGCTAGCTGTTGTCTGCGCGGCGATGTTCGCGTCGATACCTGGGATGGCAGAACCAAGCGAGCCGATGCCGTTGAAGTAGGCGACCGTTTATATGGCCTCGATCGAGAAGGCAACCCCGCAGCGCAAACGGTGGAGTACCTCATCACGGCCTACGAGCCCTGCCTGAGGGTAACGATTGGCGGGAAAACGTTTGTTTGTTCAACCACGCATGGCTTCATGGGTGAGGACCGCAAGTGGATTGCTGCCCGAGACCTAGTGCCAGGCGAAACACGCCTGCGCGGGAGAACGGATGAGCCTGTCCTCGTTGAGAGGGTGGCGAGCCTGGACTTCGAGAACGTTTACTCTTGGTCTAACTCGCCAGATGAGAACTTCTTTTCTGAGGGCGTGATGCAGGCCACCATCCCCAACAAGCCGGGTGTTAGCGATGCATGAAATGAACGATCGTACGGATAATAGAGAAGGCGGCCTATTCCGCTATGGAATAGACATTGACCCCGAGCGCCAGCACCCGTATCGGCCGATGCCTGATCCTAAGACCGGGTACCTGGTTATCGATCCTGAGATTTTCCTCAAAGCCAAGGGCGTTGACCTTGTGATGGACTTCTTCTATAGCTCCATCACGGATGAACTTACGCGCTACGGAATCGGACGTTCAGCCAGCCCACGGGCATTTGTTGACGTTAAGGGACCTTCTTACGTTGGCGAACTGATCGTCACCCGAGGCGACCTAACTTCGTATTTGTGGCGATCCTGGCAAAACACCATCACCGATGGGTTGCGAACTACGTTCGACATCGATGTGTCAACGGGCGAAACCGTCGAAACGTTTCCAGACGGAATGGAGCTTCATTATAAGTACAAGGCCTTTGATGAACCCTTTGGTACATGGACACGCTATTACCTCTCAGAGGTTATTGATCCAAGCACGATCATCCACAGCTTCACCTACGACAGTTCGGGAGCAATCGCACCCGAGGACCCAACACGGTTGAAGACGATCGAAGTCCACGGTGGAAAGAAGGTTACCTTCGGGTACACCGCTGGTTCTCATACTTATGGCACAGGCTTTAAGGTTTCGCTTGTTTCCTACATAGAGGATTTCGCAAGTCGGCGATGGACCTTCCAGTACGACAACAACGATTACCTGACAACGCTCATCTCAGCACTCGGTTGCACAACGAAGTTTGTGTACGGTTTCGCTGGTAGCCCCGCAACCGTTGTTCATGCGATCGAAGACCCGCGCGGCTATGTTACGACTTACTTCTATGACTCCTATCGACGGGTTGTTTCAATGGTGGCTGGCTCTGCAGTTTGGACCTGGGTCCATAGCGCAGGGCAGTCTGTCATGGAGATCCCAAGCGGTGCCAGAACGACTTACATCTATGATGTAGATGGAAACCTAACTACTCAGATCTATCCCGAGGGCTTTACTTCGACCATGGCCTACGACAACCGGGTGAAAATCCGGGAAACCCGCCCTAGTGGCACGGTCTACAACGCGAAGCTAAACAGTAAGTGGCTAACGTCGGTATCTTACGATCCGCTTGGCAACGCCACTAGCTACGTGTACGATTCGTCCTTCAACCTGGTGTCGATGCTCTACGCCGACGGAGGAACTCAGCATTTCTCTTACTTGCCTGACGCTACTGAGCGGCTGCTTCGGAAATCTATTGATCCTCTTGGCCGAACAACGACGTTTGGATACCTAAGCGGCCTGTTAAGAACGGTTACCGACCCTAGGGGCCTCACGACAACATACATCTACGATGGGTTTGGAAACCGGATACGAACCGAGGCGAGCGACGGAACCATCGTAACGAACGTCTACGATGTGCTCGGTAGGACGATCGAGCAATTAGACCAATTAGGGCGAAGCTCCTACTTTGCCTACGATGCTGGCGACCACGTAATCTCAGTGACCAACGCTGAAGGTGAGATGACTCGCTACATCTATGATGGCTGCCTGCTTCAAGCTGTGGTCGATCCGATGGGTTTTCGAACCACAAACACGTACGGCAGGTTTGAGAAACTGGCCACGACAATGGACCCATTGGGTCGGGTCACGAGTTTCGAATACGACAACACGGGATTTCTCAGGGCTGTTATCGATCCCCAAGGCAATCGCGCGACGACGGTTTACAATCCGGCCAAGCAGAAGATCGCCGAGATCGATCAGCTTGGTTTTGCCACCTCCTTTGTTTATGATAACTCGGCCCGATTGAGCGCGGTTCAGGATGCCCGGGGCAACCGCACAACCAACGTTTACAACGCCAGGGACCTCATCGCCGTAAAGGATGCGCTTAGCTTTGCCACCAGCTTCCACTACGACAGCAAAGGTCGGAGAATTGGAACAGAGACTCCGCTTGGCAATAGAACGAGTTCAGTTTACGACCTCGCCAACCAACAGACAGCGCAGGAAGATGCGTTGGGGTACAAGACGAGCTTCACCTACGATGAAGCGGGCAACAACACTGTCGTGAGGGATGCCCTCAACCAGCTAACCACGCACGTTTATGAAACACTATCGAATCGCCTGAAGGCGGTCGTGGATGCGAATGGCGCTAGGTCCACCAACGTTTATGATCTGACCGGGCAACAGATCGCTTTCGTCGACGCGCGAGGTTACATCACCTCTACTGGCTACGACGCCGTAGGGCGACCCATAACGATTCAAGATGCTAGAGGTTTCATCACGACTTTGGAATACGATGCCGATGGCCGACAAGTAAGAACGGAAGATCCTCTTGGACGGCTTAGCGAAGTCATTTATGATGCCGCCGGCCAGGTGATCGCAAATATCACGCCTTTGGGCAATCGATGGACCAACGTGTACGATAACACCGGAAGGACAATCGCTTCCGAAGATCCGCTTGGCAACCGTGCTACGAACATCTATGACCGCAAGAGCCAACTCATTGTCTCTCAAAACCCGTTGGGTTACTCGACATCGTTCGCTTACGATGGGGTCGGCAACCAGATTCAAGCGCAAGATGCCCGAGGCTATCGGACCAGCGCCGTTTACGATGCGAAGAATCGAGTCCTGGCGCAGGTAGACCAGCTTTCGTTCCGCATCACGAACACTTACGATGCCGACGATAATCTGATTGAAATCCTTGATCCGCGCAACGGTCGAACCACAATGGCCTACAGCAAACGCGCGGAAATGCAGAGGCTGGTGAACCAACTGTCCCTTTGCACAACCTATCTATATGACGCACTTGCAAGAGTGGAATCACGCCAGTTCCCGAGAGGCGATGTCACCACCTATCACTATGATCCAACGGGGCGGCAATCCGAGCAGATCTACATGGACGGAAGCTCTGTCGCCTGGGTGTACGACCTGGTAGGTAATCGTGTCGTGATGATCGATCCAATCGGGGCGACAACTTATACGCACGATGAGATAGGCAACTTGGTCAGTAAATTCGACGACGAAGATCTGGGTCTGATTTACGCTTATGATGGTGCTAGCCAGAGAACTAAGCTAACGGATCCGGACGGAGGTGTTCGCACATTCGTTTATGACTCAGACGGAAGGACGACCCTGTTCCAAGACCCCACTGGTGCCCGGATGACCTTCCAATACGATCCTGTCGGACGCAAGACAACGGTCATGCGATCTTCAGAGACGGACCAGTATTGGCTCTACGATGAAGCATCGCAGATCAAATCAATTCGCGACCTCAATGTAGGTAGTCCTCAGGATAATCAAGCGTTTACTTACACATACGACCCGGCTGGGAATCGTGTGGTGATCCTAGATTCGGAGGGGTGGCACCTAACGTATGTGTATGATGAAAAAGGACGCTTGCTCAATGAGTTGAAGTCTGGTGGTCAACCGCACAGGTACACCTACGCTTACGACCCGTGTGACAACCGGCTTTGTTCGGGAGAGCACGTGAGTGGCCAAGTTGTTAGCTACGGTTATGATCCCGCTAACCGCGTCATCACGGAAGTCCAGTCGGCAGGGATAACCACGTTTGCATACGACCTTAATGGCAATATGATACTAGTGTCAACCCCGTCCAGTTTGCCAACAACTATGGTCTATGACTTCGAAAACCGGCTGCACGTCCGGAGAGTAGCCAATGTTAACACGTACCTTTACGATGGTGACGGGCTTAAGCGCGTCGAGATCACCAGCATTCCCACAAGGGAAACGATCGTCTGGGATGGCTCTGACTACCTCCAGTGGCGAGTGGATTGAGAGCTAATGGGTGTAACGAACTATTACTCGGTTGATGGAGAGATGGTTGGGGACTACGATGGCGTGGACCACCGGGACTACCTTCGCGATGCTGTTGGTAGCGTAACGCGGATCACCGAGGGGACGACGAACAGGTACAAGCCCTTCGGCCAAGATCGAGTGGTTGACCTTCACCTTCCTCGTCCTCGCTTCGGTTGGATCGGCGTCTATGGCTATGAGGCCACCTATCTGAGCTATTCCCACCACTACGTGAAGGCAAGGCACTATGAGCCCAATATCGGCCGTTGGACCACGGTTGACCCCCTCTGGCCAAGCGAACCCGCCTACACCTATGTAGGAAACAACCCCACCAACTGGATCGACCCGACAGGAACTTGGCCAAGTACTGCCCCTCCCCCACCGTTTGGAGTTCAGTTTATTAAGTGTTCAACGTCCCTGCAATGGGCGGTGTATTCCCTATGTAGAGCTATTGAGAATATGACTAACGCCCAGCAAGCGGCTATCAATCGTTGCATTGGACGAGCGGCAAGAGCTCGGGGTAGAGCCTGCCCTTACCTAACAGATGATAGACTTAACTGTCTGCAGCAATTCTGTGGCGGATCTGGCGTCATCGATTGTAGCGTGGTAGGGACTACCTGGGCTGGAATGGCTCCCGGTTACTTTGGCCCAAGGAATAGTCCCACATGTCAGTCTCCGTATATTCTTATTGACAAGAATTATGGTGACCAAGCGACGTTTGATGCCGAGACCAAAGCATCTATGTATGTCGTTATCCATGAAATTGCACACACGTGCGGAGTGGATCACGTCATCGGGCAAATCCCAGGCAAGCCCGGAAAAATTCACTACGCTGATAAATCATGTAATAACGTTTGGGTTTGTTGCATAAACAATGTACTCCTTAAGGGTGGTAAAGGGGATGACTGTGCTAAATCAATTAAATAAGAAGGTATTACTGGTCTTCATTTTTGGCGTAGGCTGTTTGTTGGCTGCATCTGCAAAGCCAAACGACCAGAAGGAAGGCTCTAGCTCGAAGATTGATCTGAGATTGACCGCAGCTACGAAGAAATGGGCACGTGTTGGTCAGAAGATTGAGATTAGGCTTACTTTGACCAATTCTGGAACTAGACCATATTTGGTTTGTTGGCACCCCAGCCTGGTTTCGCTCTATGAGAGTCCCCTGACGAAAAGGCCAGGTGTTACTCTAATCGACAAGATTGCTTATAAGGAGATTTCGACGGATAGCCTTATCATCTTGCAACCGAATCGGTCCATGTCCTTGGTCGTAGAGAGAGTAGTACCTGATGGTTTGAATCCGAAGAAGTATTCCTTTAGGAGCACTCACGGTCCGCTTGATATAGGGCGCGCACCCCAACCTGTCAGAGCGAAAGCTCTATCAATGCTTAGATCCTCAAAGGCAGTAAACGCTTTTCAGCGAACGCTCACGTCGGGAGCATTTGCTATCGAGATTTCTGAATAACCTGCATGTTCACTTTTGAATGGCGACAAACACTGCATGTGAAAGATCAAGGCTGTGTAGGTATTAAACGAGTCACCATTGTATGGGATAGAGTGAACTGCCTCCAGTGGCGAGTGAATTGAGAGATGGGTGTAACGAACTATTACTCGGTTGATGGAGAGATGGTTGGGGACTACGATGGCGTGGACCACCGGGACTACCTGCGCGACGCAGTTGGGAGCGTAACCCGTATCACGGGGGGCACGACCCAGAGGTATATGCCCTTCGGCCAAGATCGAGTGGTTGACCTTCACCTTCCTCGTCCTCGGTTTGGTTGGATCGGCGTCTATGGGTACGAGGCCACCTACCTTCGCTATTCCCACCACTACGTAAAGACCAGGCACTACGACCCCAACATCGCTCGTTGGACCACGGTTGACCCCCTCTGGCCATCTGAGCCCGCCTACACCTATGCGGGAAACAACCCAACTAACTGGATCGATCCGAGCGGGCAGAAAGCGACTTTCCCGCCGGGAAGCACTTGTAGTGGAGATGCTTCAAAGCTAAATGATTGTTGCGACAAGACAAGAAAGTTCCTCATGCCAAATGGAACTTTGGATCGAGTTGTGGCAACTAGGATCGCCAAATGCGTTGCGCAAGCTTTTAAGGGCAGTGAAGTTACGACCTTACTGATTTTGAACCATCTTGGGAACATGTGTAACAACGACAAGTCTCCAAACGTCTGTGTTTTTTGTGCAAGCGGAACCGGCAGGCCAGTTCTTGGACTTCCAAGTTCATGCACGGTGAACTGTCAGAGCAATGCAATGACGATCGTACCCCTACCCACTCAGGAGGCTCCCTGGATTCCAATCTGGAATCCGGATGCCTGTCAGAGATTTAATCCAAGAGGAAAGTGCGTCGATGATCTGAGAAACCTTGGATGCTCGGCCGTCCTTGCCTTCTGTTACGATGTAGGGAAGGCTAATAACCCTAGCTATTGTTCCTCCTACATGCACGAGCTCATCCATACCGGGCACATTGCCGGGTCCAAATCACATAACAAGGGGAGTGCAAGCGCGGACTACGTTTACGCTATAGAATGTTGCCTTTGCCAAGCGATGAACTTGCCAGCACCCAATCGACCAAAAGAGATAAATCCCGCTTGTGAGAGCGCGTGTTTATTCTTCTTTCCTAAACTCAAATACTGATGAATCTCCTATGTCTTGCCTTGGTATGCCACCGCGCTAACCTAGAGCCGGGCTCGCCTAAAGTTGTGGTGTTGACCAACCAAAACTCGCTATGCGTGTCGGCAAAAGAGACTGTTTACTTTCAGGGCATCGACGAAAAGCCTGTTTTCCGCCTGAGCAAGATAGGCGCAGCCGAACCTCTGTTTAGGACGGATGCAACTCTTTGCGGCACAAGTTCAACGTTCGCGCCGTTGCAGTTGACGAGAGACACGCGGGAGTTGATCGATGGTAAGGGCCGTACCCTATTTCGCAAGATACCTGGAGACTTCCTCCCAATTATCAGAGGGAGCTTTGTCCTCGCTCACAAGGAACGAACTCTACTGGCTTCCGTTATCCCCGGTGCATTCAAAGAGGTCGCTTCGCTAGGGTTCAGAGATACCTTTACTTTGAGTTCATCCGGCTCAGTGTATGTCCTTCGTGCTGAACCGCGCAGCACGCGCCTAGAAATCTATGGGAGATCACAGGGCAGATGGCTCCGTACGTTGGTTAAGGCTGTGGTGGCAGGTAATACTCCCATCATGGCAATCACGCCTGGTTCTCAAAGCCTCGCTTATGAGAGTGGATACATTGCGTTTATTTCTGGACCGCCTACGTTGTCCAAGGAGGAACAATCCCGAGCATTTGTCCTGAACCCTGAACTCAAGGGTAGACCAGACCATTCGCCTATCAGCCGAAGCATATGGTTGGCCAGTGTGTCCACCGGGAAGGCCAGGTGTCTTGTGACCATCCAATACTATCTCAGCGATTTCCCGCCCCAAGATTTCTTCCTTCAAGACGAGCCAGGGGATCGACACCGTCTAGCGTTCTTAGGGCGCGATAGGTTGATCGTTGCAGTTTTCGGAAAGTTGTTGAGCATCGACTTATCGGGAGCAATGTCAAGAGCATAGGAAGCCATGGGAGTAACGAACTACTATTCGGTTGATGGTGAGATGGTTGGCGACTACGATGGCGTGGACCACCGGGACTACCTTCGCGACGCTATTGGGAGCGTAACCCGTATCACGGGGGGCACGGCCCAGAGGTACAAGCCCTTCGGCCAAGATCGAGTGGTTGACCTTCACCTTCCTCGTCCTCGGTTTGGTTGGATCGGCGTCTATGGGTACGAAGCCACTTACCTCTGGTATTCCCACCACTACGTAAAGACCAGGCACTACGACCCCAACATTGCCCGTTGGACCACCGTTGACCCTCTCTGGCCAAGCGAGCCTGCCTATTCCTATGCAGGCAACAACCCAACTAATTGGATCGATCCAAGTGGGAAATACTGGATAATTATTGACAAGAGCTGTCTTGGTCACTCAAACCCATCAAACAAGAAAACTGATAAAGAACGGATTTTTTCTATGCTAGTGAACTACTTAGGTGGTGGTGCAAGTAGTGGTGTCTATCCCAATTGGGACTGTCTCTTGCGATGCTTGGATGATGTTGCTCCCGACATTGCCAAGTGCTTAAGGAAACACCGAGACGCGAAATCCGGCACTGCGACGGTTAAATTCATTTGCGGAAACACAAGTCTTTGCAGGTCGAATCCTAAAAGATGCGCCGTTGGCGTTCCAAGAAGCAAAACCATTTACCTTTGCCCCAGGGCGTTCAAGGACCCTAAATGCTGGCCCTTGGACGACACTATCGCACACGAGTTAATGCACGAATGTGGGACGATTCACGGAAGCTACCATACTACCGATCGCGCTGCCCATGATTGCCTTCGGGGTTGTTGGAAGGATCCAACTTACGCGTGTAGCAACTCCGGCCTGAGGGTCGCTTAGTATGTTAATTACGGTACGAACAGTTTCGTTGGTTTTACTGGTCTTTGGCGTTGCAAGTTGTAGGAGTCAAGAAGCCCCACCAAATGCTCTGACCCTCGACGAGCACTTGAAACGCGGCAAGGATTTCTTCGCAGCATCGTTCGACGGTCTCACGGGTTCCGAAGCACCAGTTCCCAAGAAGCCTAAGATTGAGAAACTTGACCTTGCGGCTCTTGAGTATCAGGCCGCCCTGCTTAAGGAGCCTCAAAATGTGGATGCTTTGTTGGGTCTGTCGGCGTGTCTACAGCATCGGGGCGACTCGCATGAGGGGAAGAACAGGCAATTGCTTTATCGTAATGCCTTGTTTCTCCACCGCCAAGCGCTGTCCGAAGTAGATGGCAAACTTCGGCGGATAGTCGAACAGGATATTGCCCGCATGGAAAAGATCATCTTCAACAAGTCGGCGTCAGGACGAGGTGAGATAATTCATCGCGGATGACCCCTGAAACGATCACATTTTGAGCATAGATATTGAGAGCTATGGGTGTAACGAACTACTATTCGGTTGAGGGTGAGGTGGTTGGGGACTACGATGGTGTGGACCATCGAGACTACCTGCGCGACGCGGTGGGGAGCGTTACCCGCATCACGGGGGGTACAACGAACAGATACAAACCCTTTGGCGAAGATCGAGTGGTTGACCTTCACCTTCCCCGTCCTCGATTCGGTTGGATCGGCGTCTATGGCTACGAAGCTACTTATCTCCGCTATTCCCACCACTACGTAAGGACCAGGCACTACGACCCCAACATCGCTCGTTGGACCACCGTTGACCCACTGTGGCCGCAAGAGAGCGCCTACACCTATGTGAGAGGCAATCCCACCAACTGGACCGATCCTAGTGGAATGCATATCACACCATTGGAATGCAAACCTTGTGGAAAAGCATTGCTGATAACGCCAGGAAAGGGAGGCGTTTCTGCCGTTGTGGCCGGTGATCCTAAGAAGGGAACCAAAGTAACGCCGCTCGTAAGTGGTGCAAAGTGCACAGAGATGGCCAAACGACTCTTCCCCGGCAGAAACTGCGTTTGTGTAAACGGCGGATTCTTCTCGGGGTCTGATCCGATGGGCAGGCTTGATCCGTGCAACAGTCCGGAAGTGTCGGGCGGAGGAAGTCCTGCCAACAAAGACCGAAAAGAAATAATTGTTCAGGCAGACTACGGACTTGTGACAGGGGTAACGGGTATACCACCATCGCCAGGAGCGACAAACAATCCTGGAAGGACGGGTGCTTGCCTGGGCAAAAACAATAAGGTAACTGCCTTGATTGTCGCTGAAGGGTGCGCTGCTGCATCCTTCGAGAAGTGCGCGAAGGCAGCTTGCCCACCGGGAGCGAGATTCGTTTGGCTTGACGGCGGAGGTTCATCGCAAGTTTGGCAGAATGGAAAGCCCTTACTGGAAGGAAATTCTAGTAAGGACGGAAGGCCAGACGGAAGATCTGTAGATAATTGGATAATCATATGCGACTAGTCATCACTGGGGTCTTCCTGTGTTGTTTCAACCTAAATGCAGAGGCTCTGCTTAATTCGCGCCGAAGCATTACTAGCCAATGGAGGTCAAACTACTTCGTCCTTGTTGAGCGTGAAACTACAAGCAGCAAAGCGGTCAGCGTGTATTTAGCAACTAAACAGAAAGGGAAGCTTTTTAGACTCGTCCGACTTGAAACCAATCGCTTGGAGTGGGGCAAAGACGACAAGTTGACAGTGAGTGGAAATCAGATCGTTATACTCCTTAAAGGTGCGGCCGACAGGTACGAGCATTATCACGTCTTGCGAAAGGGCAGCACCTACAAGCTGCTTAATAAGCCAAAAGGGGCCACTTTCGGTGGAAGTAGCGTAGCCGTACTCTGGGGCTACATCTTGGGAACCATGTGGGTGTCCCCTGACTACTCCGAGTCGCCTGGTAACTACCTTTACGTTTTCGGTCGTGGTGGTCTCAGGTTTGGCAAGTTGCCCGGCTCCCAGGAAGGTTACGAAGTCAGGAGACTTGATTCTCATCGTTTTCAACTTCAGAAGTGGAACACGAGTAACAGTAACGTGTCCCTAACCAACCATCGATTTCCTTTCGCCATGAAGAACGGTCAGTGGATTCTCCCAGGTCTAGCAAGATAAGTAATAGGCTTTAAGACCCAGAATTTCATGGCTACTAACTAAAGACGGCACCAAAACTGGTCCAGTGCAAGTCAGGTAGCTCCAATTTGTCTTCGTCGAGTTCATCCCACCAACCAGACATGCATGGATGCATGCGAATGTCGTCAAGCAAAATCAGACCCCCAGGTCTTACAAGCGAGCCGTACAACGACATTTCAGCTTTGACTTGTTCTGCGACGTGATCCGTATCGATGAACAGCAGGTCGATTGGGCCACATTGGGCTACGTTTGCTGCAAGCGTTGGATCACGTGTATCGCCATGAATCAGTTCGATGTTTGGAAAGATGGCCAACCTCTCCCGGGCCCCAGGTCGGATATCAACATCAATCGAGATCACTTGGTTCTCACTCCCAGCCGCGAGATTAGATGTACTGCCTCCCGTGCACGTTCCTAGTTCGACAGTGAGGCTGGGTTTGAAGTCGTTAGCAACCCAATACAGGAGGTCATAGTAAGGGTTGCTGGGATCACGACCAAAAACTCGAGTATCTGGAACAGGCTCCAGAACCCTGTACTTCTCTGCGAAACTTGCTGCCCGCTCGCTCAGCATGAATCTATTGTAAGGCAATCATCGGGCATGCTGTCACCGATTGCGACGCGCCAAAAAAAATTCAATGTGCTCTTGTTAGTCCATCATGCTCAGAATCGGCAAGCGAAAGAATCTTGTAATGCTCGAGGTAGATTCGCATACCTCAGCCATGATTGGTTCCCACGCGGCAGGGATATCCTGTGAACCCGCTTCGGAACCCCAGTCGTGAACGGCAACAAAGTCGCCAGCATCAAGCAGGGGGGCAAGTTCGCGCATCTCGCGGCGCTTATCGCCGTCATCGCAAAACAGGAGTCGCGGACCCGGAGCCGCGCGAATTCGCTCCTTCATCCAGGTCAGGTCGAACACATTGCCGGAAAGGACTGCGGCACCCAATGAATCAATAAGATCCCTAGGCTCCACTTGCGCAGCATCGTGGTCGATCGTCTCAAACCTTATCCCCCTCGCCTTGCACTGAATGGCCAGAAACACCGCCATGCCGCCTTTCCATGTGCCGAGTTCAATCAAGGTCTCAAACCTGTGACGATTGAAAAACTCCTCCCAAATCGCAAGGTCGTGCCAAGTCTGAGCGGCTGGGAATCCACAAAAAGTTGTTTCAGCGTTGGGGATTGTAAAGGCTTCTGGTAATCGCATTTTATTAACATCAAAACCTCGCGCGATCTGACTTCAGGGTTTTGGAGGCTGTCCTGAATGTTGAAGGAGGTGGCAAGGTAAGCTATATTCCCGCAAAACTCCCTAAGCAAATATCGACGCGTCGGTCATTCGACTGCATTTCGCGCGGAATCCCCTGATAAGCGGGGATTGCGTCCGCTCAGCTGTGGCAAGAGTTAACTCGAAGCGAAGCTCAATTACTAGCGGATCAGCCAAGCTTCTGAAGTTTATCATTAGGCCGTGAAAAACCGTTTGAACGTCTTCGGGCCATCCCATATCTGTGTCAGTGAACTCCATGTTGTTCGTGCCATCGGAGAGCATTCTAACTGCGTTCCAGGCCACGCTACTTCCCATTGTGGAACTTACATCACAGTTTCTCTGTATTCGCACACCAGACATTGCTGCCATTTTCACTGCAGCGTGATACCTTCCATTTTTACCTAAGTTTTCAGAGTGCCAGCAGTAAGAACCTGTGTTTTCGATGACTTCATCATTTGCCTTGCATAGCAAAATCAACCTTGATAGTTTTTGAATAATGTCATTACGCGTCCCAGTTTCGATGTACTCGGAACCACGTTCCAAATTGGTCACCTTTGCACAAAGTTCATCGAAATCTTGTGATACGAGGCAATGTAGTGGGTTTGGATTATTCTGAATTGTTCGATAGTGGCTTCGCAACATATTTACGTTCTCCCTTGCAGGTAACAAGTCTATCTCCCGATTCGTGAAGACTCTCCAATCTGCCTGAAGATCCATCATCGACTGATATCGGCGATCAAGCGCTGGTTCAGTTGCCTTTGAAATGATCTGTGCCAAACCGGGAAACGTCTTGCAAACAGGACTATTCGATTCTTCAATGAGCGCGTCTATGTAAGCGGTTCTATCGCCTTCTATGCCCCCTGAAGTGCGAAGATTCTCTTGCGGCATGCAACCTGTTAAGAGCGAAAGTATCGTCGCTCCGAGGGAATAAATGTCAGCTTGTCCTTGCCAAACTGGACCGTTCGTTAATCGAACAAGGCGTTCAGGTGCTGTATAGGGATTTGAAGAGCCCTTATCATGCAAAGTCTTCGCGAGAAACCCGTCTAGCAAAAAGCTTTGGCCAAAGTCAATCAGTATCAGCTCCTCGTCGTCGTCTCGACGTACTTGCATGATATTGCCAGGATGTACATCTCCATGCAATATTCTCATGGAGTGCAGCTTGGCTAACGTGTCAATAATCTTCCCAACCCGAGCGACAAATTCAGTTGGATTGAGAATCCAAGCCAAGCGGTCACGCTGGGACTCCCCCAAATCAGCAATTGTGTGGCCATCAAGTAGCTCATAGACGATAAAAGGAACCGTAGCTGCGTGGCCAGGCTGCAACGAACCAAAGCCTAGATCGACAACCCGTGGAATGGCAAGAGTTCGGTCTAGTTTCCTAGCAAGGGTCAGGTTCTCATATTCCTGCACAAATGCAGGCATCAGCTTTGCCCGGAACTCCTGTTTTTCGGGCCCCGCCTTGTTGCTAAGCACCTCGGAGGCCATGATCTTAACAAAAACCTCTTCCGATGA
>JACMJO010000526.1 GCA_014380605.1 Fimbriimonadaceae bacterium
CTGGCCGACTCGCTCGGTCATAAAATCGACGACTTTCGAGGCGTCCATGAATCCCGCGGGAATCTGGTCCACTTTAGAGCTTGCGGCAACCTCATTGGCCTGGCCCGCAGGCGATACGGCGAGAGTGGAGAGGCGCTCGGCAACTTCGTCCACATTTGTTTGCACCGTCGCCCAAATCTCGTCCAGTTGAAGGTGCACGGCTCGAAAGCTTGAGCCGGTCACGTTCCAGTGGGCCTGTTTGACAATGAGTCCAAGCGCAATCAAATCGCTCAGAACCGGTTGCAGTTCGGAAGCGATCTGCTTGGTCGTCTTGTCATCAAAGATCTCATTTCGATTCTTCGTTTTCGTAGCCATCCCATCCTATAACGCGAAGCGACATCAATTTGGTGAACCGGCCTATCCCATGAATGAACCAGGCGGTTGGGCGCCTTCCGGCGAGTAGGCTGTTTGCGACTCGCTGAGGGGCGGCATAAAGTTGTCTCGATAGGCAACCGCAATCGCTAATTGATAGAGCGGCAACGTGAAGATCACTCCAATCCCGCAAGCCAACACCCCAGATGCGCCGATGATCGCCATCACGATATAGAATCCCAGGGCGCGGAAGTACATCTTTGCAACCTGTTGCCAACTTCTCGAGGCGGCCTGCATGATCGACATCTTCTGGTCCACTAGCAACATGGGGGTCAAAAAGAAGGGGAATATGAGCAGAGCGACAATGACCATCGCACCAAAAAAAAGAAGCATGCTGCCGAACAAGGTTCCCAGATCGGGGTTCGCGCTATTGGTCTGCTGGCTTGAGAAATTGCTGTAAACCTGAGAGATCACCAAAATGGGCAGCGAATACAGAACGCTCCAAATCGCGATTTTTGCGCCCTGCCCATTTAGATTGAAAAGACCTCCGATCCCCTCGTGCCGCAATCTCATTTTCTGAATTGCCAAACGTAAATAACCTCCGTGGAGAACTCCGCTTACCGCTGAAGAGATGATTCCAGCTACAAGGCTCACGACCAAAACGTCGGTTCCGGTGGCGGCCGCCTCGCCGCTTGTGGACATCCTCCAAAACACATAAGTGCCTGCTGGCACCTGTAGGAGGATCGACATGAGGATGATAATGACGTACCCGCCTAGCCACGTCCCGAAGTCCGACTTGTAGATGAGCCAAGCCTCATTGATAGCGTTGATCCGAAAATCCGGTGGACCGTTGTATTGGCGGGGGTCCGTCGCCCTTGGGTATGCGGCGTATTGAGGAGGCGAATTTTCGTCCATCTTTAACCAAGACGTTTGCCAATGATGCGAAGTCGCCGGTAGTCGGCGTACCAAACGCCATCTTTCCTTTGAGTCGGCTCCAGAGCTACCTGAGCCATTCGAACGGCCTCGGCAAAGCACTTTTCGTCCACATCGGCCCTGATCGCCTCGCCAAAGATGGTGAACCAGTCGACGATGGCGTCGTCGCCTTCAAGTTTGGTGGGGCGATCGAAGAGCCAGGCGCTGGTGGGCTCAATGCGGTGGCGTTCAAGCATCGACGTGTATTCGCCAACGGACGGGAAGAACCAGCGGTGGCTGGGGCTATGGCAATCGAACTTCTTGAGCGCCTCGAACAGGGCGCCGATGAGCTTCTGAATGTTTCCCTTGCCACCCATCTCGATCACGAATCGGCCACCTGGCCTCAGGGCTCGGCTCATGCAGACGACCGCGTTTTCGGCATCGGTCACCCAGTGAAGGGCGGCGTTGGAGAAGATGGCGTCGAAGGGCTCTTTGAAGGTGAAGGCGCTGGCATCGGCCTGGACAAACTCCAAATCCGGATATGCCTGACGAGCATTCTGGATCATGTTGGGGCTGGCATCGATCCCGACCACCTTGGCTCCCCGCTGTCGCATTTCGTGGGTTAGGTGTCCTGTACCACATCCTACATCAAGAATTCGCTCGCCGGGTTGGGGGTCCAGGAGGTCGATCAGAGCCGCGCCATAGTCCGTCACGAAATGGGCGGCGGTGTCGTAGAGCTTGGCGTCCCAATCGGAAGTGCGCATGGCTCGAAGATTACTCCCCTGGCACAAGACTAGAGCAACTTGTCGTATTCTAGTTACAGATTGAATTGGGCGCTATGAACCTCTTACTTCCTTTGCTCCTGGCTCCCGCAACTCGATTCCTGGTGGTGGGCGGAGGTCCTAATCCGGCGAATAACCAAGTCGCGCTGGAGTTCAATGTCCAACACTTCGCCCGAATCCTTCCCAAGGACGCGCCATATCGGGTGCTCTTTGCGGATGGAGATGCTGGTACCGCCACGGTTCGATTCACCCCCGAGGGCCAAACGCCGGGGTTGAAGGACCAGTACAAGCAGCCTCAGCTTCCCCGCCTAGACGGAGCTGCATCGCTTGAGAACGTGAATCGGGAGATCGCCTCCTTGGCTTCAGGGGGCAAGACGCCGGTGTTCCTTTACTTCACCGGCCATGGCACGATTCCCAAGCCTCCCAACCCCAGGCTTAGCTCCTTTAATCTGTGGAAATTCGAGAACTTCACGGCGGTCGATTTTGCCCGCTCCCTAACGAGTTTCCCTAAAGATGTGCCGATTGTCGCACTGATGGTGCAGTGCCACTCGGGAGGGTTTGCCAAGAGCCTCTTCAAAGATGGCGATCCCGATCAACCGCCCCTCAACAATCGGTTTTGTGGCTTCTATGCCAGCATCGAGTCTCGAAGCGCGGCGGGCTGTACGCCGAGCATTAACACCAAAAGCTATCGCGACTTCACCACCTATTTCGTGGCCGCATTGGCGGGCGAGGATCGACAAGGGCAGAAGGTCTCCGGGGCCGACTATGACGGAAACGGCAAGGTCGGGATGAATGAGGCGTTCTGTTATGCGCTTGTGAACGACGACTCCATCGACACACCGGTTTGCACGTCGGATGAGTTCGTCCGACGCGTCGTCAAGATGCCCGAGGAAGAGATTTTCGCGACTCCCTATTCAAGCGTTCTCAAAATGGCCACGCCTGCTCAGCGCGGAGCTTTGGAAGCTCTCTCAACCTCGGCGGGATTGAAGGGCGAGGACCGGTTGGCGGTGGCGTTTGAGAACTATCCCAGTTTGGGCAGCCGAGACTCAATGGACCGGATTCGCGGGTTCCGGTTTGTGCGGCTGGCGAAGACGGTGGTAATGGGCAGCAAGATGGCGAGCCATTCTGATGCGGCTCTGCGTCGGAGATATGAGACCTTGATCAAGGACGAAGCCGCCAATCCGCTTCGTCCGTAACCAGGTCCCCCTTTCCAGCGTCAAGATTGCAACCATGCTTCAATGTGTTGCCGCTTTTGTGCTTGCCCTCGTGCCTCAGTCAACGGAGTTTGACAAGCAGCTCATCCTGGCCATCGGGAAGGGCGATCTAAAGCAGATCGAACAACAGTTGCAGCGCGGCGCTAGCCCCAATGCCCGTGAAGAGAAAAACCCCCTGCCCAGTCTAGGCAACAATGCCACCGGCGGGGTGAAGGTTCTCGGCGATTCCGCGCTAAACCTCACCATTCGGAAAGGCAATCTACCGATGGTCAAGCTTCTGCTTAGCAAAGGGGCGGACCTCAACCTTCGGGAAGAAGCCGGATATACCCCGCTGATCTTTGCGGTGCAGACCGGCCAAATGAACATCGCCGAGTACCTTATCGACAAGGGTGCCAAGGTAGACATCCGGAACGATCACGGCGACACCGCGATCGTGTTTGCCGCGAACGCGGGTGATGTGAGGATCGTCGATCGGCTCTTGAGGAAGAAAGCGAATATCAACGGCGGAACCGGCTGGTCGCCGCTGATGGAGGCCGCCTACTCTGGCCGCCTGGAGGTCGCAAAGCTTCTCCTTAAGCGTGGGGCCGACCCAAACTATCACCCACGAGGGCTCATGACTCCCTTGGAGTGCGCCAACGTCCAACGCCACACGGCTCTCATCGAGGTCATCAGTAAGGCGGGTGGTAAGGGACGAACCGCGGCGGAGATCCAAAGGGCGGCATCCTCCTATCGAGAGGCGCTCGACAAGGAGAGGAAGCAACGAGCGGCGAAGTTTGCCGAATCTCAAAAGCTCACACCTGACGACTTTGAGGTTATTGAAGCCTCGTTGGTTGCCGTACTGGAAGACCCTGATAGGGGACTCTACTTCGATCCCAAAGCTCGACGGTCCATTTCCCTGATCACGGAGAGTGCTGGTGACTTCTCCAGCGCCCACGACACACGGATATCCAGCAGTGTTGGCCCGGAGCGGGCCAAGGAGATCTCGTTGGAGATTCGCGTGCATCTGAACCAGCGGAACTCGCTTCCCATTTCACTTTCGCGGTACCAAGCTCGAGACTCCAGAATCGGGCTGACGGAGGTAACACCGGACCGCGTCAACATGATCGCAGACATGAAAGCCAATCGTGCCTGGGTTCGTCCCTGGCTGCCAGGCTACTCCAAAGACCGGACCAAAGCCGTTTTCACCTTTTGGTGTGGCCCCTCTCCACACGGAGCCTCCGGCACATGCTTCCTTGAGAAGAGCGGTGGCAAGTGGCGGGTGAAGTGGCTCGACATGGCGTTCTACGTGTGAGTAGAGCGCTACCTCAGGCGACACTGAGGTAGCGCTCTCTTTTACCTAGGTGCTGAGCAGTTCGACGAGTTCCGGAAAGCCTCGATCCTTTGCGACATCTAGCGCAGTGAGGCCAGCGGCGTTTCTAGCCTCTCGATCCGCACCGAATTCCAAGAGGACTTTGGCGGTTTCCAACTGGCCGTTCCAGGCGGCGGCGTTGAGAAGGGTTCCATAGTCGCCTCGGGCATAGACTAGTTCCGGTGAGACCTCTATCCGTTTTCGCAAGAGATCGGATGGGAAACCCCATCCCGCCAGGACCATCAAGGCGAAAAGCCTTGGCTCAGCCCGGAAGCTGAAGTCCTTCATGTGGGGATCAGCGCCTCGGGCGAGAAGTAGATTGCAGAGCTCTCGGTTATCCGAATACTCAGCCCAAGCCAGGCTGTTCGCGCCGCAATAGCCCCGCCAATTGGGATCGGCTCCGTGGTCGAGGAGCCACTCTGAGACTTCTAAGCGGCCATTCCGACAGGCGACATAGAGGGCGTCGGATACTTGGTCTTGAGGAACGGGAGGTGGGTAAGGGAGAGGCTCTCCCGATTCAGTGAATCGAGTGCTCCCAGTCGTACTGGCGGGCCCCTTCAGCTTGTCGCCGTCCCAGAATAGCTTGACGTAGTCGAGCAGACCCAAACCTGCCGCCGTGAAAAGGTCGGGCTGGACTCCGTGGTGAATGAGCCGGAGCGCAGAATGTTGTGCGCCCACGGTTACCGCCCAAGACAGGGCAGTATGAGCCGAGTCTTGCCACTTGGTCTGAAGGGGTGCACCGTGCTCGACTAGGATATCGACGAGAACAGGGTCATCCGACTCGGCAGCCTGATGGAGCGGGTAGTTGCCCTCTGTGCTGGCGGTTGACACCAGCTTGGGACTTGCCTTGAGGAGCTTCCTCATGGCATCGTAGTTCCCTTCGACCATCAACCGGGTGAGGGTGTCTTGCTCAACGGCGAGCCTTAGCTTGGGCCAGCTTGGGAAGCCGTAATGCCGAGCGAGCGTAAACTGGGCGTCGGAAAGGGTGGGATGTTGGCCTGAGTCTTTGAGCTCTTTGGCCTGCTTGCGTAGTTGCTCCAGGCTGGGCCTGGTTGGCAGCTTATTGTCCATCGATAACCTCCATGCCATGGCCGGCGGTCCGCTTCCCGGCGGCATTTTGGTTTTGCCGTATCGGATTTAGTTATCAGGGTGGACTCAGCCCTTCCCGCGGACCCGGGTGCGCCCCTTAGCGCATCCTTATTGTACAACAGGTTAGACACATCCCTCCACATCAGCGGAGCGCCAATGTGGAGGGTCGCTAAAAGCCGAGAGACAATCGCTCAACTTCAGACCCTGATCCAAGTCATACAAGTCTCGCTCAAAAAGCCAGGCGCTCGACCACCGATAGGCAGTCGGTTGCTCACAGAATCCCGATCGAATCGGATTCCAGTGAATATAGATGCTGGTGTTTTCCATCATTCTCTCATCTTTGATCGGAATGCCACGAAAGGATCGCATCCAGAACTGCCTTTCGTTAAGGCCGAGTTGTTGGCTTACTAGCGCCTTCTCCGCAGTTGTCAAGAGCTCAACCATCTGCTCGGAAGCCGATTTCTTTATCTTTTGAACAAGCCAAGAGCAAGTCCGATCCTCCGGTGCACTAGAGATCGTGTGGAAGTGATGCGTCATTACCACGAATGCGTGGAGTCTCGCACCTAAATCAAGGCGTTGTTGAAGTAAGTGCTTCGCCAGGAATTCGCGCATTTCATCGCGTCGAAAGAGGTGCGCGAAGTCGAGGCAGGTGGAGGTAATGAAAAGGGTTGCTCCCAACTCTTGGGAGTTGCGCCAATGTTTGTAGTCCGATCGCATCTTGACCAGTATTGGAACCTAATTGCCTAAGTTACCCTCAGCATGGAACCCTCCACATTGGCGCTTCGCTGATGTGGAGGGAGGGCTTTACGCGTTGATCTGGACCATCTCGTAGGCTTCGATGATGTCGCCTTCTTTGAATGCTTCCCAATTATCGAATGTGATGCCGCACTCCATTCCGAGCGTGACTTCGCGAACGTCGTCCTTCAAGTGCTTGAGGGATGAAATCTTGCCCTCATAGACGAGTTCCTTCTCCCGACGGACTCGGCAAAGCGCGCCTCTCGTGACCTTGCCTTCCGTCACGTAGCTTCCCGCAATAATGCCCTTTCTGCCGAACGAGAACCGGACTCGAATCTCGACTTCGCCAAGATGCTGGGCTTCGAACTTCGGCTCGAGCATGCCCTTGACGGCGGCCTCGATATCCTCGATCAGTTCATAGATGATCGTGTAGGTTCGAATTTCAACTTTCTGCCGCTCGGCTTCCATCTTCGCCTTGCCTTCGGGCTTGACGTTGAACCCGACGACGATCGCGTTGGCGGCTCGGGCGAGTGAGATATCCGACTCAGTAATCGAGCCAACGCCGCTGAGGATGATCTTGGTTTCAACCTCGTCGTTCTTGACCTTTTCGAGCATGCCCCGCACGGCTTCCACGGAACCCTGAACATCGGCCTTGATGACCAAGTTGAGCTCCTTGAGCTCTTCCTCGTCCAGCTTCTTGCGAAGCTCTTGCAAGGTCATTCCTCGGTTCTTCACCACCAGATTCTTGGCTCGATCGTCTTGAACGCGGGAAGAGGCCACTTCACGGGCCTTTCGCTCATCGTCGGCGTGCTCAACTTTGTCGCCCGCCTGAGGGACGTCGCTCAAACCGAGGATTTCGACCGGCGTGCTCGGACCGGCTTCGGTCAGCTTTTCGCCCCGATAGTCGGTCATGGCCTTGAGTCGACCGTAGGTGGTTCCTACCACGACGGCATCGCCAATCTTAAGAGTGCCTTCTTGGACCAGCATGGTCGCAACTGGACCACGTCCTTTCTCAAGCTTGGCCTCAACGACTGTTCCCTGCATCTCGGCCGTTGGGTCTGCCTTAAGCTCCATGATTTCAGCCTGAAGAAGAATGCCTTCGAGTAGGGCGGGAATTCCTTCGCCGGTAAGCGCCGAAACAGGTACGCACATGACCTGACCACCAAAGGCTTCAGGAATGACCTCAAACTCCGTCAACTGCTGCATCGACCGATCGGGATTAGCGTCCGGTTTGTCGATCTTATTGATCGCCACGATCATCGGCACGTTTGCGTTTTTGATGTGCTGAATCGCTTCTTTGGTCTGCGGCATGATGCCGTCGTCAGCGGCAATGACCAGAATCGCGATATCCGTAACCTGGGCTCCACGAGCTCTCATGGCCGTAAACGCTGCGTGGCC
>JACMJO010000527.1 GCA_014380605.1 Fimbriimonadaceae bacterium
CTCGAAAATCGGGAGACTCCTTTGTCGTTAGATCGTTTACGCTAAAAACGAGGTCTTTCAAAACAGCGTCTTTGGGGACTTCAAAGGTAAGAGCAAAATCGGCAGCGGCTCCCGGAATGACCCGTGGCGCGCGGCTAACCATGTCTACCGATCCACCGTTGTATGGGGCGTAAGACTGCTCTTTCTCATCGGTGAGAGCCGTGTTCTTACCCAACAAAATGTCAAACGTGACGGCTTCTTTAGTGCCGTTCTTGAGGCGACAGTGGATCGCTACAATTTCGTTATCCGAGGAGGCCGGTGTCAAGTCATATCCCAGCTTGGCAAACTGCGGCGTGTAGCTTGACACTCGCGTGACTTTCACCACTTGGAATCGATACTTACCATTGAACAGCTCTTCCCCGACCTTGCCCTTTACTCCTTGCACCATGTTGGCTCCGCCCGGCTTTACCAAGTCCCAACCTGACCCCGTTTTGACCACGGCCATGCCGAGAGCCTTTGCAATGTCGGCAAGGGGAACGTAAGTCTTTCCGTTACGGGTGAAAACGTCGCTGGTCGCAACCTTGCCTTCAATGCGAACCTGCTGACCCCAGAATGTGATGCCAAGTGCGGTGATTCCAGCTAGAGCCAAAACGAATCCTGTTCTCTTCATCAGTAGTCTCTCCTCCAGAAGTTTAATTCTATTGCATTGACCTTTACCTATTTGCATCTAGGTTCTTCTACAGACGTACATAACTTCGATTTCATCCAAACTAAGAGGGCGTTGCCCCCAGTTCCCGGCGGTACCGCCAAATACGCGATCGCATCTTAATCCCGCCTGAGCGAGAAGCCTTACCATCTCCGGCGGAATAAACAGCCGCTCGTGGATCTTGACGATTCGGGGACCTTCAGGCAAATCCCATTCATCCTCATAGTTCGAGACCATGGTCGCGGGGTCGAACCTGCCAGCCTGAATGAACTCATCCTTCATTTGACGAATGACCTGATAGCCGTTGAGGGCCGTGAGAAGGAACGGGGCAGCCGATTTCAAGTGGTTGGCAATGTTCTTTAGAATCGCGAGATCATGGGCTTCGGGATCGTCCCCATGCCCGATCAGTCCAAAACCGCCTTCACAAAAGGAGATCGCGGCATCGAAGGTTTGGTTGCCAAGGCCAAGTGGCTTCGTAGCGTCCGCTTGAAGCCATTGCACATCAACTCCTGCCTCCCGGGCCTTCCTCTTGGCTTCCGCTAGCATGCCCGATGAGATATCGACGCCCGTGACGTGATATCCGCGTTTGGCGAGTTCGATGGCGTGTCGCCCCGTTCCACAGCCCATGTCCAGGATGGACACGTCGTCGATCAAGGGAAACATCGAGAGAAAGAAATTGACCTCGGTAACGGTGTGCTTGGTAAACGGATTCTCATCGTAATACGGTGCGTGGGAGTCAAAGAACTCCTGCCAGGTATCAGCCATGACGCAAGGGTACCGGCAAAGTCCTGGGACCCTAAACCTCCAAAAGGCCCAACCGGAACCCCTTCGCTTGGAACCAGACCGCTACCCACCTATCATGGCGAGTACATCGGAGGATTCAACAATCATGGTCACTATCGGGGATAGTTTTGCAATCGTCGCTCTTCTGGGAGGGATTTGTCTTTCTGCTTGGGCGCTCATCATGGCCGTTGCGCTAGTTTTTCCGGGCAAAGCCCAACAGGCGCGGGGCCGATTGGTCAACAGGCCTTGGGTTTCGTTCGTCGTCGGCCTGCTGATCTGGGCATCTGCGGGTGTCGTCTCGGCGGGAATGCTGGCGAGCCCCTTGCCCCTTGCCAAGCTGATCGGCTGGATGGGAATTTTGGGCTTGGCTTCTATCGCCGCGGTGGGTAGCGCTGGTTTGGCGACCCTCGCGAGTGAGCGACTGAAGGCCATGGCTCCGGACCAAACTTCCTATGCTTCCCTGTCAAAGAGCGCGGCATACATCGTGATCGCTGGACTAGTGCCGGTATTAGGCTGGTTCCTGATCGTTCCCTTCCTGATCTTTGCCTCAACGGGTGCTGGAACAGCCGCCCTCTTGATTCGAGATCGCCGATCGGTTGAAGTGCCGGGGTTCATGCCGTGAAATTGAGCCGTCGCCAACTGCTTGGGCTCGGCATGACCGGGGCGGCGGTGGCTGGATGTGCGCCAATTGCGCGACGCCTGGCTGCCGACCTCCCGGCCGATGTCTCCCTTCCCAAAGGGGACGTGGAGCCGACACTTCGCCTGGTCAATCGGCTGAGCTTTGGCTCCACTCCGGGCGAGGTATCGCGGGTGAAAGCGTTGGGGCGGCAAGCATATCTGGATCAACAGCTCAATCCAACCGACGACGAGCCTGCTCATCTCACGGTTCAGCTTTATCGGCTGGATGCGTATCGGATGGATTCGCACGAGATGGAGGAGTTGCCGATCGATCTCGTTCTCATGCAACTTCAACAGGGAACTATCCTGAGGGCGACATACAGTCCGCACCAACTTCGGGAAAGGTTGATCGAGTTCTGGAGCGACCATTTCAACATCTATGCCCGAAAAGGAAGCTCCGCCTTCCGAAAGGGTGTGGACGATACCAACGTCATTCGCAAGCATGCCCTGGGCAACTTTAAGGACCTGGTTAGCGGATCGGCCCACAGTCCGGCGATGCTCGCCTACCTGGACAACCAGGTGAACGTGAAGGGCGTGGCGAACGAGAACTATGCCCGGGAATTGATGGAGCTTCATACCCTTGGAGTCCATGGCGGTTACACGCAGCGGGATGTCCAGGAAGTCGCTCGGTGCTTCACCGGGTGGGGGATCGAGAACCGATTCATGCGGCCTAAGGGCAAGTTCGTCTTCAACTCCGAGCGGCATGACGACGGCGAGAAGGTTGTGCTGGGCAATCGGATTGCGCCTTTGGGAGGCGAGAAGGATGGCGAACGAGTGATCGAGCTCCTGGCCCTGCACCCCAACACCGCCAAGTTCATCTGCACCAAGATGTGCCGATACTTCCTGGGGCATACCGAGTCCAAGGTGGTGGATCAGATGGCGAAGGTCTATCTTGCGAACCGGGGCGAGATCAAGCCCGTGGTAGCCGAGATGTTCTCGGAAGCCAACCTTGCGGAGGCTCCGCCGGTCCAAAAACGGCCGTTCGATTACATGATTTCGGCGCTTCGAGCGACCGGGGCTCAGACGGATGGGGGTCGGGCTTTGCAGGAGCACCTCGACCGAATGGGGATGCCCCTCTACCAGTGGCCGATGCCCGATGGGTACCCGGTGAAATCCGAGGCTTGGACGGGGACCTTGCTGGCGCGTTGGAACTTTGCCGCCGCGATGGCAAGGAATGAGATTTCGGGGACGGTCGTGGACATCAAGAAGCTTGAGGAGCGATCCAAGGGCGATCTTGCCTCTGTCCTGACGGGCTCTTCAGAGCGCGCCCGACTCGTCGCCAAACATGTGCCCGCCAACGACCTGACCAAGCTTGCGACGGCTTGCCTCGCCTCGCCCGACTTCCAGTGGAGATAGAAATGAGTAACGGTTGCGAGTCTTATCGAGTTGCCGAGTCCAAGCGATCTGAGGAGTTTGGGTGGCAGATGTCCCGACGCGGGCTTCTGGCGACGGTTGGCCTGGGTGCCGCCGGTTGGCTGGGAGCCAAGTCGGCTTTGGCCCAAGTGGTGGTCAGCGAGGATGCCAAGGATCATGAGGGCGACATCCTGATCAGCGTTTTCCTTCGCGGCGGGATGGATGGGCTGAGCGCGGTGGTGCCCTATGCCGAGGACGCCTACCATCGGGGCCGCCCAAACTTGCGATTGCGCTCCCCCAAGGACAACTCTGCGGGCGCGGCTTACAAGGCGCTGGACCTGGATGGGTTCTTTGGGCTCAATCCGGGCTTGGCGGCGTTGCTGCCCCTCTACAAGGAGGGCAAGATGGCGGTCGTCCATGCCGTGGGCTCGGGCGACCAGACTCGATCGCACTTTGAGGCGATGAACGCGATGGAGCGCGGGATGCACCAGATTCGCGGCGGAGTCCAAACTGGGTGGGTGGCCCGACACCTGGCCTCGACCCCTCGCCGGAATCCAACTCCCTTGCGCGCGGTTGCGCTGAGCTCGGTGATGCCCGATGCCCTCAGGGGAGCTTCCCATGCCACCACCATGGCGAGCTTGACGGATTTCCGCCTTGCCGATCCGGGGCTGAAGGAGATGCTGACCGGGCTCTATGGCAATGGCAACGACGTGATGGCCCAGGCGGGGCGGGAGACGCTCCAGGTGCTGGACAAGCTGAGCCATATCAAGATGGAGAACAAGCCCGCCGGGTATCCGGGGTCTGGTCTTGGCATTGCCCTTCAACAGGTGGCGACCCTGATCCGGTCGGGAGTCGGGCTGGAGGTGGCTTGCCTGGAGATGGGCGGTTGGGATACCCATGTGGCCCAGGGCACCATCAGCGGTTGGCTTCCCGGCTACCTGAAGGAGCTGGGCGATGCGCTCGCCGCCTTCGAGAAGGATATGGGGCCAGAGATGCGGCGGATCACCCTGATCGTCCAAACCGAATTCGGCCGCCGGGTGAACGAGAACACGGGCCTGGGCACCGACCATGGCCGGGCGTCCGCGATGTTCCTGCTCGGCGGAAGCGTGCGGGGCGGGCGGGTGTTCGCCGATTGGCCCGGGATGGAGGAGAAACAGCTCGACGAAGTCGGCGATCTCCGGGTCACCACCGACTATCGTGACGTCCTGGCGGATGCCCTAACCCAGCGGGTGGCCGGAAGCCGGCCCGCCGAGGTCTTCCCGGGTTGGGAGCCGAAGCGGTCGGGCGGCTACTTTTCTCCGCTGAGTTGAAGTGAGAACTTCAGTGGAGGGGAACTACTCAATGTTCTCTCGCCACAAAAACTTTCGCTTCAAAGCTATCCACTGTTGCCTTAACCATGAGCCCCGGGGTTCTGTACATACCCTCACCCAGCGATAAGGAATGCTATAAGAAATCATCTCACCGGACTCCATTTGCCCCGTCTTGTACTCTGGGCGGACGACTTTGTTCTTCAAACGAAGCTGCCTTAGCTGCGCAATGAGACTCGCGGGCATGTTGGTAAACGTAAACGCGTGCGTCTCTTGGCCGGAGCCTATGTAGATGTAGTAAACGCTGCCTGGTACAAGTTGCCACCCTTCGTGGACGTCTTCCTCGCCCCTGTGCTTGCGAAGCCATTCAAGGGTGTCGGGTTCGCCTGGGAGCAGGGCAAACACGGCAAGGATCAGGGCGGTTGCCGCTACTCCAATCCAAACCCATCGCTTGCGCATGCTATTGTAGTGCGGTTTCGCGGTCAGCAGTCAGTTGGTGAAGGGCGGGGAGATTCGCTCCATCAGCAACTGCCATTGGACCGTGAGCCAGGATGGTTCCGGCACATTGGAGACGAAGATCTGGCCCAGGCTGACATTGCAAAGTGCCTCCCTTCCACTCGGCAGGTCGAAACTGAAGTAAACGCTCGGCGGCTCCAAGTTGGACAACTTTCGCAACTCGATCAATAATCCAGCCGGAATCTGTTTGAAAACGAATACCTTGTGCCAGACTGGCGGATTCACCCTATAGACCTCGTGTTGTGGATTGTGCCGCCGTATGAAGTCCAACTCATCCGGCTCGCGGGGGATCAAGGCAAAGGCGGCAAGGATCAGTGCGGTTGCCGCTACTCCAATCCAAACCCATCGCCTGCGCATGATGGTTATTATAGTGCGGAATCACAGCGAGGTCTTCCCGGGTTGCGGCCAGCGATACGGATGGTATTCGAGCCCGCCTTTTCGCGAAGGCAAGGCTTGAAAGCGAAGTAGCTCCTTTCCGCTTGTCAAGTAGATATCGAAAGCTACTTTTTGAGTGTCTTTATCGATCCATACAGCAATCGGACGAAAATCTATTGTCCACACGTTATTAACCTTGCCTGTAAGCTTCAAGATCTTCTCTACATCGAAGGGAAAGCGTAAAGGCGAGCCAGTGGCAATTTCTACACCCGGCGAAGTTGGAACTGCTGCTTCCTGTAACTTACGACCTTCGTATGAAAGGCCAAACAAATCGCTCGGCATTTCTCGCTCAAGCACTTTTGCGACTACGTTCGGAGCAGCGTTAACAACATAATTCAGTTGGAGAGAACTAACCTGCGTAAAAGTGAAGCCGCGCCTAAAAAGCACATTCTCCAAGTTCAATCGAGTAATGCGGTCACGAACGTCGACGCCAATAAACGTTTGCAGGACTAAGAGGTGCGCGAGACTAACGATCATCATGTGTTGGCTCAAAAGGGACCAAGGGTGTCCATACCCTTCTTCATTCTCGCATGCTTTGCGCTTTCCCTCCTTTAGGAGATGATGTCCTTGCAGCGGCTTTGGCGGCTCCGATTCCGTGGTCGCTTCAGGTCAACTGTAGGAAGACCACTCTGTCACTCAGATAGATGGCTACGTCGTGTCCAGTGGAACTACGGAATGGTTGGAATCTAAATGAGCGGGAAGTTGAGGAGACTGACATCACCATCTCGTTTTCTCCAATCAAGTTATGTTGCCTTACTTCTGCCGCAACCTTCCGCCAGGTTTTGCCGTCCATTTGCATCCCGACGGCCCTGATCTGACCAAATGGCCGATCAATGATATGCGAGGCGCTTAGCGTTGTTGGAAGCGAACCCCTTCGGCTCCCTGGAAGGATTAAATTGAACTTGTCGAAGGGAGCCCGGTCATTCATCAGTTTGGTTAGAGCAACGACTGGATAGTCGGGGCAAACGAAGATTTCGAAGCCGGACTTACTGAGACCGTAGTGCAGTATCCCCCTTTCCATTAGAAGAGACCGTACATGGCGCCTGGTGATCTTATCTGTCATGTGAACTGCCACCGTGGCGTTAACGAGGTCTTTCGATCCTACCGAGAAAGCACTTTGATGTATAAGGGCCGAGTTTCCTCGAAGCGGCATGCTTGAGAAGCCCACTCGTTGAGACTGGCCCAACACGACCATCATCACTACCACTCCTGTCACCATCGTCAGCTTCTCGAGGATACAACTTCGACGGCAAGGATCAGGGTTGCCGCTACTCCAATCCAAACCCATCGCCGGGAATTATTCATCTCTGGCAAACACCAAACGGGAGCGCAATCCCAGGGCTCGTCTTAGCTGGTCGACTCTTAGGTCAAACCAAGATGGTGGGGGCTCGTCATACACAAAGAGACTTGCCGTCTCGTAATCAAAGTATGCGCTCCGTTTGTTTGGCAACTCGATGCTCATATCACCTTTGCTCCACTCGTACGGGCAGTGACTTTTTAACTCAGCAAGCAGAGCCGGAGAGGCGGATGTAAAGCGCAAGACTGTGCACCACATCCCCGTACCTGCCCGGTGCGTCGTGCCATCGGAATCAAATTCAGTCGCTCCGGACATGATGAGCTCCGATCGTTGCTGCACGTAGTCGAACTGTCGCAAAAACTCAAATTCGTCGGGCTCGTGGGGCCAGAAGGCAAAGACGGAAAGGATCAGGGCGGTTGCCGCTACTCCAATCCAAACCCATCGCTTGCGCATGATGGTTATTGTAGGGCACTTTGAGAGTTGAGAGTTGAGAGATGAGAGTCCTCAACTGCAGTTCTGAGCCTGCGTCCGCGAGCTCAAATCCCATCGTGGTCCAGCAGTGCCAAGTCGGCGATCTCCGGGTCACCACCGACTATCGGGACGTCCTGGCGGATGCCCTGACCCAGCGGGTGGCCGGAAGCCGGCCCGCCGAGGTCTTCCCGGGTTGGGAAGCGAAGCGGTCGGGCGGCTACTTTGCTCCGCTGGGCCGTTGATTCTTCGGGATAAGCCCCAAACGGGTTTTCAGGTCTCGCCACTTCAGTTCGAGCCAACTGAGCTCACGGCACCAGTTGATGCTTACGGTGTTTGGTCCATTGAGTGGATAGCTCGAGATGTTGAAGTAGTCACCGTTCCGTGATACCATCCACGCTGACCACACTTTGGACCCGGTCGCGTCTGCAGTTATGTAGTATTCGTGCCACTTCCACTCGGGAGCGGGCAGATCTCTTTTAATCGATTTGAGAGCCGTCGGGTAGTCCACGTGGAGAACGAATTCGCGAGTTTTAATTGTTTCACTAGATGGCCAAGACCATTCGACCTTGGGACTGCCCATCTCAGAAAGGAAACGTGGCTCCCATCGACCCGAGGACAGGGCAAAGGTGGCAATCCACGACCATCGCTTGCGCATGATGGTTATTGTAATGCGGTTTCGCGGTCGGCCTTCACTTGGTGGCACATGGGGAGATTAGGACTCTATCTCGCTCTTTGAATGAGTCACAGGGTACGTGATGACAGGTTCAAGGGCTACCCCAGACTCTTCGTAAAAGTCCTTACACAGTGCTCTGAATGGATTAGCAAAGCTTCCGTTGGGGAGCGCAATCCAGGGCTCGGGCCTACCTGCTCGTCCTGACAATATCGTCCAATCACCGCCTTGCTTAAGAAAGAACTGGCCCACTGTAGCGATACACTTACGAAGCGTGGAGACGTCCAGCCCAAATTCACGTAGCCACCTGTCCAGGGCACGAACGTCTTCTAAGGTAGATACACTTTCGAGGCCTACAAGTTGGGCCAAAGACTCACTCAAACGTGGGGCATCGGCTACAAAGTCTTCAACCCTGTCAATCACGCCATCCAGGAGGTGAGACTCTCGACCGGTACCAGTTGTTGACAGTTCCTCAGCCATGCGTTCCAAGAAAACGAGCAGGTCATCTCTGGTAGCAAAGTGCCAACCTCCAGGAATATCATCGTAGGTAAGGACGAACTCGGACCCCACCTCGTGGATAAGTGAGTGGCTCACTCGTCCTTCCAAGTCGACTACACGTTTGGCTCCTTTAGATAGGAGGTGCCTGGCCCTTGTTTGTGAAATAGATCTGCCAGGAAGCTTCATGTCCCACCGGAGTTTAACATCCGGGCGAAGAGGCAAAGATCAGGGCGGTTGCCGCTACTCCAATCCAAACCCATC
>JACMJO010000528.1 GCA_014380605.1 Fimbriimonadaceae bacterium
GTTGGGAATCGCCGCGCTCTTGGCGGGCAAGAAGAAACACCGGATCGTGCTGAGCAAGAACGCGACCGCGCCCAATAGCCACGCCGGAGGGCTTGCTTGGAACACCAACACCGCCGCAAACAGCACCAATGCCAATCCGCAGACGATGTCGCTGAGCCACATCACGCGCTTCCGATCCATCCGGTCCGCAACCACTCCCGCATAGGGGCTGAACAGGAGATAGGGGATCGCTTCCAATGCGCCCACGATGCCCACCATCGCCAGCTGGCCCGTGATCTTCTCCGCCATGAACATGAAGGTGACGAAGTAGAACGCGTCGCCAAGTTGCGAGATGGATTGGCCAAGCCAAAGATCTCGAAACGATCTGTGTTCCAGTATTTGGGGAAGCTTAAGACTCACGGGAAACTCTCCTAAAGGTACGGCTCGCATGCGACCAAAAATCGCAGATGAAGAAAGGTGCGGGCCGAATTAGCGGCCAGCGCTATTTAGGAAAGGTGTGGCGCATAAGGGCAACATTGTATCAGACCCAGAACCGGGTCCTGGGCCTTGGGAAGTTCGCAGTTTAGAGCGCGGCGATTCATCGCCGCTTAAGCACAGCTGTTTGATCGGCTCGAACACATGGGACCGGAAGGCAAGATAACTCGCTACATTCAGCTCGATTGCCAAGTGAAAGCGGCAATAAATTGCCGCACTCTAAAACATATCCTTAGCGGTCGCCTTCGGCTTCGACTCCCTTGTAAATCCCTTCCAAGTCGGCCTTCTTCTCTGGGTCCTTGGTTTTGGCAATCATTGCCTTTATCGCCATGAGCTGGGCCTGTTTGAGGGCCTTGGCAGGGTCGATGTCGATATCCGGCTTAACGCCTGTGCCTTCCCAGTTGGTTTTGGTGTACGGATTAATGGCCTTTCCAACTGGGATAAAACAAGAGAAGTGGTCGCCCAATCGCACGACGCCTCCCGGATTAGCGCCGCCCCAGGTGCTGGAACCTACGAGCGTTGCTCGCTTAAGGTTCTTGAGGTTGTAGGAGCATTCTTCGGCTCCAGAGCCCGTGCGTTTCGAGGTGAGCACATAGACCTCTCGATCCAAGTAGCGAGGGCCGTCGATCTCTTTCAGCGTCCAGAAGTCGATGGTCCGGTTGCCTTGCCGGAAGAAGAGGCTGTTCAGGTGAACGGGCTTCTCGCTGAACAGGTAGCTGCATATCAACTGGACGCCGGCCGGGTCGCCGCCACCATTCTCCCTGAGGTCGATGATCAAGGCGTCGGTATTGGCGAGGAACGTCATAGCCGCGGCGATGGGTCGCTTGGCATTGGCGGGCTCGTCGAAGTGGTTGAACTTGATGTAGCCGACGTTGCCGCGCAACCGCTCAACCTTTTCAAAACCGGCGTTCACAAACCTTGTCTCCTCTTCTGCCCGCTTGATCTCTTCAGCGCTTGGTTCGCTTGGGCGCTCCCGCTTCGGAAGTGGTCTTTCGCTGAATCGGAATCGCAAGTGGGCGTCGGTGACCAGGCCCTTCATGATGTCGTTAATCCTGACCGCGAGGTCTGGACCCGAGTCGATCTTGTCGAATTCTCCGCTTCCTTGTCGTTTTTTCAGGTCGGCGACAATCTTCTTGGCGGTCCCTTCCTCCACATAGCGATCAGTAAGCGCAGTGTAGAGCTCATTGAGGGTCTGTTTGCGAATTTCGGGAGTGAGAACGAACGTGGCGGAAGCCTGCGGAGATTGGGGCAGGCTTACCCCGCTGATGACGAGTGCAAGTGCGAGCGAAACCATACGTGCACGATATCACAGGTTTGTGCAGTTTGGATTCAAGGTCCCAGTAGAGTACCAAACTGTGCAATCCTACTTCGGTAGTCGCCAAGCAATGAGGGCCAATGCTGGGCCAACCGCAAAGATGCCTAAACCGAGCAACATTATCATCTGAAACTCCTTCGAATACAAACTATCTTTGAGCCGAGCGGCTGACGCATCGCTTGGATCGTAAACCACTCGGATTGGGCTGGCAACAGGGTGGGCCTGACCAACCTCGGATTTTGCTGTAAAGTTGCCCTGCACCGTGCCGCTCTGAGCGGGGTACGCAACGACTAGCAAGTAGCTCGAGTTGCGCTTTCTGGACTTCCTTTCCGACTTTTCGACATTTCCTGTGACCTCGACGCCCTGCTTTTCCAACCGAGAATGGACGCTCCATTCACTCCAGGAGATCCCTATCATTAGGCATCCGACGACAGGAGCAACGACAGCGGCCAACAGCAGTCTCCCTCTCAGAGGCAGTTTCATGGATGTACTTTACAGGATCGGAGGTTCTCCCTCAGCTCATGACTTTTGTCGATACTTCGCCAAATCCAATTCGATAGCCTTCGCCTTCGCACCATGCAGTCATGGTTACGACATCGCCGTCCTCGATGAATGTCCGAGTTTCGCCCGTCTCTTGAAGGGTGATCGGCTTGGTTCCTTTCCAGCAGAGTTCAAGCATCGAGCCGTAGCTGTCCTCGGTCTCGCCAGAGATCGTTCCCGACGCGTAAAGATCAGCGGACTCGATTGGAGTCCCGTTGGAAGTCTGGTGCGCAAGTTGCTGGGCGAACGACCAGTAGAGATGCTTCGTATTTGAGCAGCAGATAACTTGGGGCTTTGACATCTTGTCGCTTTGGATGGAGACCTCAAGCTGGATGTCGAAGTGGCTAGAGCCTGGATTTTGCAAGTGAGGAAGAACGGCGGGTTCCTGGGCTTGACCTTGAATCCGCCAAGGCTCAAGCGCGTCGAGCGTGACCACATAGGGCGAAACGGAGGTTCCAAAGCTCTTGGCCAGGAATGGACCGAGCGGTTGGTACTCCCAGCGTTGAACGTCCCGTGCCGACCAGTCGTTCACAATCACCACGCCGAAAATATGGTCTTCACACTGAGCTATCGGGATTGGCTCGCCCATCTCGCTTCCTTTGCCCGTCAAAAATCCCATTTCAAGTTCGAAGTCGAGTTCCCTCGTAGGTCCGAACGTCGGAGAGTCGGAATCAGGAGCCTTCATCTGCCCCTTGGGACGACGAATTGGCTCTCCGCTCACAACCACACTTGAAGCTCGCCCGTTGTAGCCGATGGGCATGTGCCGATAGTTGGGCAGAAGCGGCGGTTGATCGGGCCGGAACATCCTTCCGACATTGCTGGCGTGATTGATCCCGGAATAGAAGTCCACGAAAGCATTGATCGTCATCGGCAAGAGGATTTCCGCATTCTCCACAGGGGTAACCACTTTGGCCCGAACTTCCACGTTGTCGCGAAGATCAGGATTATCTGTAAGAAGCAGACGAAACAGTTGTTTGCGAATCTGGGTCAGCGCGGCCCTTCCCCCAAATTCCAGAACCTCTTGGAAGTCACAGGCAAAGTGATGGTCGGCTTCCTTCAACAACCCGGCATGGCACAACTCGTAAAGGTCGATCAGGCTGTCGCCGATGCGCACGGCGATTGACCCGTGAGGCGCATAGTCGCTGGCGTAGGTGCAAAAGGGGAGGTTTTGAATCGGAAAGTGCGAATCGGAGGCGACATCGATCCAGCTCTTGGCCTTGGGGTCATGGGTTTCGTTGAGATTCATAAGAGATTCAAGTCGCGAAGGTCTTGCAAGGGCTCTTCGATACTGCACGAACCGATGCCCATGAAGATACTGCGGGCGTCCTCGATATCCTCAAGGTCGGCAATCCATTCGCCATAGCGGACCTCATGTCCTTTGACTCCGATTTCATCGGCATTCTCGCACTCCAAGATATCTGCCACCTCTTTTGTCGTCAGATCGTGAGAATTAGCCATCGTGGACGCGACCAGCACATTTAGGAAGCCATGCATTTTTGCGCCGACTTCATCACGGAAGCCACGAACGGGGTGGTGAAGCCCGGCGGTGAGCTTGTAGTCCAGTTCAAGTTGAATGCATTGCTGAATGAAAACTGCCAGATTCTCGCTGGTGGGGAATGCCGATGGCTCTAATCCGCCCGTCCTAGCCTTGGCACCAAGCCAATCTTCCTCGGCGATGGCTCCTAGAGACTCCTGCATCGCAGGGGACCAAGGTAGTTCGCAATAGACCTCGACCTCGCTGAAAGAGCGAAGGTCTCGAAGATATTCGGCAAGATTCTGATGATCTGGCACACGAATCTCAAACGCCTCGATATCAGCGGCATCTCCAACTTGTTGGATGAATCGAGTCATCGCTTCCGCATCGTGAACCAAGCAGTCGCCCCAAGCCTCCTTGTCGGCGGCGGCGGTGCCGATTACGGCGATCGGGATTGGGTCCGAAATCTGCTGGTTATCTAGCTCAAGTCGAAAGTCTTCAAGCTTGGCGGAAGAGCAGACGAACCGGTCCACGATCCACGCTTCCGGACCAGATCGGTAGCGTAAGAAATTGCCGACGGCATCCGCCATCGAGAGTTTGGCGGGCGGAAATAACCCTGCGTAATCGATGACTCCATCAAGGAGACGCGCCAGTGCGTCGGACATGGCTAAGAGTGTACTGGCAATTGCATTGGCCCTAGCCAGAAGTTGCCTCCAAGGTATTCTATAGGTCTAGTCCCGGGTGTCGACGTCGTGCCCGACGAGAAGGTCCACCATGGCAAAACTAAGAGTTCTCATCGCCGACGACGATCCGATTATTCGTCTCGACCTCAAGCAGATGCTTGAGAACCTCGACTACGAGGTTGTCGCAGAAGCAGGAGATGGCCAGCA
>JACMJO010000529.1 GCA_014380605.1 Fimbriimonadaceae bacterium
ATAAACTTTCCAGTCTCACGACCGGAGCCGCCAATGTAGGCGGAATATTCGTGCACGTAGGCGTCGCCACTCAGCATGGCAATGAATGTATCCGAGGCGCCAGTGATGTTTACGCTGAATGGACCGAATAAGACCGGGAAATCTGGGGCTTGCGTCGCGCCCGTGAAATAGATTCCCGCATCGGCATCAGCAGCTACAGCGCGAACTTCGTCGATACCGCCGTCGCCGCCATAGTATGTTCCGTAGACGATGGGATCAATGACTAACGCCAAAGATTGGTCGTATGCGCCAAGTTCAAATTCGACGGTAGAGTTCCCTGCCAATTTAAATGCTGCAGGCACCTTGACTTTCTTGCCATTCCTAATCTGATAGGCAACCAATCCTCGATGCTCGAGAAGGCCATCTTTTGTTCCTAGGACAAGCTGTCCATCCTTGTTCACACGGATGCTGCTCGTACCTTGAAACTTCAGGCGAATATCTTCGGGCTTCGAGCCGGGCGAAGCAATAATGTCATATCGAGGTCGGCCCGCTTCGTTGTAGACGCGGAGATCGACGCCGCGGTAAATCGAATTCAGCTTTACCTCTTGAAAACTCCGAACTGTTTCCGTACCATCAGGCCGAATAAACTGCGTTATCGTAGGGAGTCGACGAATGCCTTTATGGGCCAACGCGTCTCCACCAACGAACGACATGTCGATTACTTGGCCGCGCTTGATGCTCTGACCTTTCTCGATGTAGTTTGCGTAGTACTCGGTTCGTAGACCCTTTTCCGTAACCCACAGGTTCAGGTTTGGGGTCCGAGCCAGATAGAGCGCGTCATCATGCCACTGACCCTTATTCTCCATGAAGGATGACGCTGTTCGACGGAGTTCCTTCGAAAAGGATTCCTTGTCGGAAATCGATGGGGAGCCCGTTGGTGGTGTCGTCAAGGCATGACGGGAATGTGCTCCGCCCACACCTGCACCAGCCGCTTGAAGCTGGAGGTTTCCAGCACTTGCGGTAGAGACTATGGCGATGGCGCCCAGCCACGACCCGAGTCTCATCGGAAGACCAATATTTACAATCACAGACGCATACACCTCTTAAACGAGTTTCAGGCCAATCAAGCCAACCGCACGCACTCTAAAGTGCTGCAAGTTAACCCTTGGGGGCATTTTAGCTCAGTTCGGTCTTGATACGATACATATCCTATCAGAGTCGAACAAGATTTATAACCCAGAACATTCCTTGACGGAATAACTCACGCCCAATGGACGCCCCAATCGGCACTGATCGTTCTCTCAAACTGACGACCGCCATCACATTTTGTCGCAGAATCTTTCCTAGAAGAGCTGATTCAGCTTCCCGGTGCTATTTCCAAGCGTTTCAGTTCGCACCCCGACCCGGTCGAGCAAGGAAAGGAAGAGATTGTTCAGCGGCGTGTGGTTTGGATAGACGACGTGTCTGCCCGGGCGGAATGTTCCGCCGCCTTTGCCAGCGATCAGAATTGGCAAATCGTCGTGGTTGTGGCGATCTCCGTCGCTGATACCGGCTCCAAACACGATCAGGCTGTTGTCCAAGATGTTGCTGTCGCCCTCCTTGGTTTCTTTGAGCCTTCTCAGTACGTAGGCTAGTTGCTCGGTCTGAAAGCGATCGATAAGTCTCTTGCGTTCCAACTTGACGGGATCACGTCCGTGATGGGACATGTCGTGATGGCCCTCTGGAACGCCGATAAACCCAAAACTACGGTTGCTCCCGTCGTTGGCAAACATGAATGTGCAGATCCGGGTTAGGTCAGCCTGGAACGCCAAGACCATCATATCTCCCATCAGGCGAATGTGCTCGCCATAGTCGGGAGGAATGCCCGTTGGTTTCTTGGAGCCGGCTAAGGCCATATCCTGGCCAAGCTTCTCCATCTTGATGATCCGAGCTTCGATATCGCGCACGCCCTGGAAATACTCATCGAGCTTGCCTTGATCTTTCTTACCGACCCGAGCTTTCAGCCGAGCGGCGTCTTCCATCACCATGTCCAAAATGCTCTGGTTAAAGAGATCTCTTCTTGCCTTGGATTGGGCTTCGCCTGCCTTATCGCCGCTCCCGAACAACCTCTCAAAGACCAATCTTGGATTGACCTCTTTTGCCACTGGCGTGGACTCAGAACGCCAAGAAACGTTTGAAGAGTAAGCGCAACTGTATCCAGAGTCACAGTCCCCCGCCATGGCGCCCCGCTCGCATCCAAGTTCCAAAGATGCAAAAGGCGTCCGGCTCCCGATCTTCTGCGCTGCCACCTGATCCACGGAAATGCCGTTCTTGATGTCGCCACCCGCCGTTTTCTTGGGATGCACACCCGTCAGCCAACATGCGGTAGACCTAGCGTGATCGCCTGGGCCATCTCCCAACGCCGCCGCATTGTCTTGACTCAAGCCAGTCAAGATCGAAAAGTCGTTCCGAAGATCCTTCAGGGGCTCAAGTAACGAAGGAAGGGCATATCCCCCACCCTCGGTAGCGGGAGTCCAGTGCTTCATGCTCAATCCATTGGGCACAAACATGAAGGCCATCCGTGTCGGGCTTGCTGATTTTGCGGCTGACTGGGCAAGCGCGTTCAATGGCGACATGCCCTCCAGCAAGGGCAAAGCCATTGCGGTGCCGACCCCTCGGAGGAAAGTTCTTCGATTGATAGGTTTGTCCATAGTCGCTTTCTATTTAGTGCGTCGTTTCTTAAACGGGTCGCTGTTCACGACCGCATTGACGAGGGCGGAAAACTTATATCCCGATTTTGCCGTTTGCTGGGCAATGGTGTCGACATGGCACTTATCCGCAAAGTCCACCCCTCTACCGAGCGCGTAAGTAAGTAGCTTCTCACTTAACGATTTGACGAACTGGTCCTTGTCCTTCATTAGGAGGGCCCTTAACTGAGTCGGACCTGTAAACTTGGTTCCATCGGGCAATTCACCGGATGCATCGACTTTCAGCTCACTTTCCGTAGTCCTCCACCCGCCGATGGGATCAAAATTTTCCAAACCAAATCCCAACGGGTCCATCTTTGAATGGCAAGAAGCGCACTCCGGTTTAGCCCGGTGGGCGATCATTTTCTCTCTCAGGGTCTTGCCGTCCACCGTCTTGCCTTCATCGGCAAGCACGTCGACCCCTGGCGGGGGTGGGGGTGGCGGGGTGCCTAAAATCTGCTCCAGCACCCATCGGCCGCGCTTTGTAGGCGAGGTCCTCGTCGGATTTGACGTCACAGTCAAAACGCTTGCTTGGGTAAGGATCCCGCCCCGCTCCGTTCCTACTAAGGAGACCTTGCGGAACTCCGGCCCTACGACGTTAGGAATTCCATAGTGCTGGGCCAGGGGACCATTTATGTAGGTGAACTTGCCATCGATGAAGTCGAGAACCGATCTATCTCCCGACACCACCGCATTAAAGAACGACTTTGTTTCCTCC
This sequence comes from Fimbriimonadaceae bacterium, assembly GCA_014380605.1. Lineage (GTDB taxonomy): Bacteria > Armatimonadota > Fimbriimonadia > Fimbriimonadales > Fimbriimonadaceae > 55-13. Next base: position 3,424 of record JACMJO010000529.1, read on the forward strand.
ACCATGGCGGACTTCAGTTCGTTGGTGAACTTGGGGAACTGCTTGGGATCAGGATTGATGATCGACAGCTTTCTCAAAGTGAGCCACTGCGACGCGAAATTGTCCGCCAAAGCCTTCGACTTTGGGTCCTTCAGCATCCGACGAACCTCTTGCTGCATTACTCCTGGCTTCGAAAGCGATCCATCGGCGGCCAACGCAAACAGCCGATCGTCCGGCATTGAACTCCAAAGGAAGTAGGACAGTCGAGTTGCAAGCTCGTACCCATTCAGGTTTCGGGCGGCCGTGGGGTTGGTCTTGGGATCGATCTCCGCTCTGAATAGGAAGTTTGGGGAAACCAAAATAGCTTGCACGCCAAGTTGAATGCCTCTCTCAAAGGGCTCGTTGAACTTGATCGCAAGGTCGTAGATGTGCAATAGCCTTTCGATCTCCTCGGTTGAGGTTGGCCTTCGATAGGCTCTAGTAGCGAAGTTGGTCAAGACTCGTCGCGCATAGTCCCGCGACTTCCCTGGTGGAGGCTCGCCTGGAATGATCTTGCGGTGGCTTTCCGGGACCGAGAAGGTGCCGCCTAACGGGCCATGAATCTCGATCGAGTCGATCCACAGATTCCGATCTCGATTCCCCGGTGGATTGGCGGCCACATAGAAGTCGTTCTCGAATCCCACGGCAACCCTCTGCCTTCCACCGTCGGTTTTGAATGGAGCTTCATACACTGCCGGCTCATTTCGTCGCGCGGATACATCAAACTGCTGGACTTCAGCGCGATTGATGCGCAACATCATCTTCGCGTTTTGATCGCCGGCATGTTCTTCAAATGCCCGAATCTTGATTCGATATAATCCCGGGCGAAAATCATGCTGGAAAGCGATTTCGTTCTTTGAGAAAAGCCCGGCGAATTCTCCATTCCCATCGGCA
>JACMJO010000530.1 GCA_014380605.1 Fimbriimonadaceae bacterium
CCAGGGGAATGATCGGATTGGCGGCATAGTAAGCTGAACCCACCAGGCCCATCTCTTCGCCCGAAAAGCACATGAACAGAATGCTTCGCTTCGGCTTGATCGGATTGGTGGAGAACGCCTTTGCGGCGCCGATCACGGCAGTAGTTCCCGAGCCGTCATCGTCGGCCCCCCACCACGTAGTCGTGCCGTTCGTGCCCATGTGATCGAGGTGCGAACCGATGCCGACGACCTCTTCCTTAAGAAGAGGATCGGACCCTTCGATAAGTCCGACAACGTTTGGCGCGCTCACATCCTCTTTCTGGGACTTGACCAATATTTTCAGGTCCTTTGTGCCTTGGCTGATTTCCATGGCGTTCTCGGCAACGGTCTTCGACGCGAAGTTTGAGTATAACCCTTGGGACTTCATCAAGGCATCGGCAGATTCTCGTGAAATCGAACCAGAGGCTCTTCTTGCCCTAGGCTTGAAGTCGGCGAGTTTGCCTCGCGTTACTTCCCATGTCGGCTCCCCAACCTTGTCAACCACGCTTAGCGTAAGTGCCGCTTCCGCTCGTGTCAGCTCTTGCCGCAGCCGAAAGTTGATCGGCGCTCCGTCGTTGAACAGGATCACGATGCGACCCTTCACGGCTTCTGGATTGGGAACGGTGGCGTTGCCGTTTGCCCTTATAAAAGCAACTGGGGCCGTCAAGTCCACATCGCTTCCACTGGCGACCACGTTGAAGGACTTAGATGCGATTTTTCGCTCCGATCCATCTGCGTTGGCGATGAACGAAGAGATTGGATCGATCCGAAACCGGACATAGGGAACGCCCTGGAAATAGGTTCCGTTGTCTCCGATCGGCTTGAGTCCGAACTCTTTGAATCTTGCGGCAACGTAATCGGCCGCCTTCTGAAATCCTGGCTGCCCTGTCCCCCGGCCCATACACTCCGGCCCTGCCAGGTAGCCAAGCCAGCTCTTGGCATCGGACACGGTGATGGCGTCGAAGCCCTTCTTGAGGTCGTCAGGAAGCGGCTTAGCGCCTACAAATTGAGCTTGGGCGGCAAACGGCAGAGAGAGGATCGCGGCAAGAAAAAGGCTGCGCGACATGGGGATAACGGACATGGTAATGCTTACGTTCGACCTGACAGCTCTGGTTTCCTTCTGACTGCCAAATTGAACCTCGTTCGATGAATGCTAGGTGGCCAACGATGATGGTGCATTCCTCATTGCGAGTGCATTGGCGATGATGAATGCGACGAGGACGGTGGCGACAATGATCCCTGTGTGCTCGGCGCTTAGGAAGGCAGCGGCAAACGCGGCGCTTGGAATGGAAGCCATTAGACTTCGAGGTCCCAAAACAAAGGGGACGGAGAGGCACCCTGCAACAAGCGACACAATCACCCCCAACAACGGGCCAAGGTAGGACGCCAGTACGACCGATCCTCCCAATCCGAATGCAAACAAGGCCAATGCGAGGGCAATTTGGATTGGCTCTTTCCGTTCTTTGCTGGTTCCTATCACTAGCCAAGAGCCAAAGAGAAACACGGCGAGGCCCGCGGGCAACATGGCAAGCGTCTGCACGAAAGTTTCTCTGGCGACCGTATCCGATGGAAAGCTAACTGCAACCCGTTGGTTGGTCACAACATTGGCCAGGTTCCACGTGGGATTTGCACCCCCGGTGGTGGGCTGGAGGCTCCCTCGCATGAACTTGACTGGCCCGTTCGGGCGAACGTTCAGCGAAAACTGTTCGACAACCCTCCGCTGGGATCCCACGTCGTACTTCCACAACTTGGCTCCGACAACGCGATAGGTCACTTTCGCGGTCTTCGAGGCGCCCGGAGCCAGCGTCCCGGACCATTCGTAGTTGCCGCTTTCTCCGGGTTGCGAAATCTTATCGCTGTCGACCTGAATAGTAAGGCCGCTGATCGTTCCGGACTGAGGCAGAGGAAAGGAAAATCGGATATTCGCGGCCTCCTCGCTCGGATTCTTGAAAGTGTAAGAACCCTCGAAGCCGACGTCGTAGGCTCTGTCGCCGATCTGCTTGAAGTCAGCCGTGATTTCCGATTTCTGAAAAGGAACGGGATTTTCTTCCATTCGCTTTACCTGGCGGGTCAGAAAGTAGAGATTGCCTCGCTTTTCAAGCTTGTCGGTTTGATCCAGCACATTGGTCGCGCTGGACTCGGGGAGGTATGGCGCGAGCGCTTGGACCCCCTCGGTCTCCAGCCTTTTGCCGATCTCCGGTGGAAGGTTAATGTTCTTGACAAATGTCCTCTCGCGAATCGCGGCGGCAATCGGGCCCGATTGGTAAACCGCCGGTGCGTCAGAAGTCGGATTGACGACTGCTTCCGCCGCGTCGCGCCATCGCATGGCTTCTACCGCCACCGGTCGAGTCTGCTTAAGCGCCGCCCAGCAAACCAAGAAGGTGATTCCCACCAGGGCCATTCCCGTCAGCTTGGAAACGCCTTTCCTCAGGAGGGGCAGGCTTTGATTGGTCGACTCTCGATTCTGGAAGTATCCAATGACGATCGCAATCAATGCGAGGCCCAGGAGGATGGAGAGGGGCAAAGCAAGGCGAACAATAAGGTTCAAGAATCCGGCAAGCGCGTCTTGAATCGCGCGAACATAGGCTCCCGACATGCGATAGGGACGTTTGAGGCCGAGGGTTCGCTACGTCTTAACTGGGGCTTTCTTTTTTCGATGTCGTCTCATGCATTCTCGCTGAACTCTGTGGATTTGAGGTCAACGAATTTTCACGGGCAACTCTTGCGGTACGCGTACTCCCGCTCTTCAGATGTGATGGGATAGGGTTCGCGCGTTTTGGGAAGCATATCGAAGGAAGCCCCATTACTCTCCAGTGCGACACCATCCTCCCAAGGCATGTATTCGGATACCTTGCCATCGGGAAAAATGAACAAGCAATAAGAAGAGTGAACGTTTGAATGGTAGCAAGCCAGCGGAACCTGGCTCCTAAGGTCGGCGAGAGCCTTCTTTGGTAATGATCCGACGACCTTGCCCTTGCCTGCCCACAGCCACAGCGGCCCTGGTTTGCCAATCCGCGCCTCAGTTCCTTTTTCGATGAAAATCATCCAATCCTTGCGTATCTTCCCATTTAGCTTTGTGACTCGTGAAATCCTCCATCGGTTTGCGCCCGGCGAGGTCGTGTAGTAGTACCGTTCAGTCGAGCTTCCTGCTCGGAACAAGATGTACGTGCCTCCGAACTGTCCTGTGTAACCGTGCTTCCAAAGGCCGGAGTTTTTGATATCCCCAAACACGGAGCGTGCCTTGCCAAGTCGTTGAGCCCATGCTTCTTCGTTCTGCGTGGAAGCCTGCGAGACAAGGACCGAAGTCAAAATCGCCAAGAACATACTTCAAAAGACGTTGAATCCCTAGGCGTGTTTCTTCACATGGAATGGGAGTAGCAAGAATTCTTCCAACTCGATTGACCCGTGCCATTCGTCAACGACTGTGCGGCTACTTTTTGGAAGCGACAACCTTTCGCGCTTTTTGCTTCACTGCACTTGCGATATATTCCTTCCTCGATTCTGCGGCCTTCAGCACCACCGCCTTCGACGACAGATATGGATGACCGACCTTCTCGAAAATATCTCTCAGATACTTTCCGGTATGGCTTTTTATGTTTTGCGCTAAGGATTCAGGTGTTCCAAATCCCACCACTTCGCCGCCGCCATTGCCTCCCTCCGGACCCATGTCGATGAGCCAGTCTGCAGTTTTGATAACGTCGAGGTTGTGTTCGATCACCACAACCGTGTTGCCCTGCTCGACAAGCTTGTGAAGGACCGCAAGGAGTCGCTTAACGTCTTCAAAATGCAACCCCGTGGTGGGCTCATCGAGGATGTAAATGGTGCGACCGGTAGAACGTTTGCTTAGCTCAGCGGCAAGTTTGATTCGTTGAGCCTCGCCGCCCGACAATGTGGTGGCAGGTTGGCCCATTCGGACGTATCCCAGTCCAACTTGCTCTAGAGTCTCAAGCTTCCGATAGATCTTGGGGATCGGCTTGAAGAACTCGGAAGCTTCCTCAAGGGTCATCGCGAGGATTTCGCTGATATTCTTACTCTTGTATTTGACCTCAAGCGTCTCGCGGTTATAGCGCTTGCCCTTGCAGACCTCGCATGGCACGTACACATCGGGCAAGAAGTGCATTTCGATCTTAATAATTCCGTCGCCCTTGCAAGCCTCACACCGCCCGCCCTTCACGTTAAAGCTGAACCGACCGTTCTTGTAGCCCCTGATCTTGGCATCGGGAGTCAAAGCGAACAGCTCGCGGATCATGTCGAACGTGCCCGTATAGGTGGCGGGATTGGATCGCGGCGTACGGCCGATCGGCGATTGGTCGATGTCGATGACTTTGTCGAAGACGTCTAATCCTTCGATCGCATCGTGAGGAGACCAGACGGTGCGGGTACCGTGCATCTCGAACATGAGTCGGGGAAACAGCGTGTCCTGGATCAGGGTGGACTTGCCACTTCCTGAAACTCCGGTCACGCAGGTGAACAGGCCGACCGGAATGGCCACATTGACGTTCTTCAGGTTGTGCCCGCAAGCACCACGCAGGACGATCCAGCCGGACGAAGACATGTGGACACTAGTATATCTTATTGACTGGATAGGACGAGTCGAAACTGTTTTTTTGTCCTAAGCAATGTCTTCCCTCGGGGAACCTTTCTACGGTTGAGGTTCTTCTCTTATGCGATTCAGAATTGGAGTAGAAGAAAACCATGTGCCTCTGGAAAACGATTTTGGGAATGGCGATGATAGGGTCGATGGCGGCTGGATGCGTCACAACACCGGCTGAAGCCAGCCAGTCTCCGATCAAAGACGCGATGGTCCCCAAAACCGCCAAGGCGTTGATACTTGGCGGCGGCTGCTTCTGGTGTGTCGAGGCGATCATTGAAGATCTCAAAGGCGTCTACGCCGTCGAGAGCGGCTATGCCGGGGGGGAGTCGAAGAACCCAACATACAACGACGTTGTTTCTGGCGGCACCGGACATGCAGAAGTTGTGAAAGTCTTCTATGATCCCGCAAAGATATCTGCCGCCGACATCCTCCGGGTCTTCTTCACAACCCACGACCCCACGACGCTGAATCGCCAGGGACCAGACTCTGGAACCCAGTATCGCTCCGTCGTTTTCTTCTCAAACGCTCAAGAGAAGGCTCTAGCCGAGAAGGCCAAGGCTGAAATGAAGAGTGTCTATAAAGATCCGGTTGTAACGACGATTGAACCGTTAAAGAACTATTCCCGTGCCGAGGAATACCACCAAAATTACTTTGCGAAATACGAAAAAGCAAGCGTTGCCGAAAGATCAAAGATGAATGCTGGCTACTGTGCCGCGATCATCGAACCCAAGGTTCGCAAGTTCCGCGAGAAATACCTGGCTAAGCTCAAGCGGGGTTCTTAAGCCCGAGCGAGTTCCCCAGCGCTTGCCAGTTCCACCGACTGATGACGGGATCTGAAGCTTGGATACTATCGAGTCCCAGAACCGCCTTTGTAATGCCCATCGCGATAGGCGAACCAGGCTTGGTCCTCGGAAGGATGTCGGCGAGGCGATCGCTGATTGCGATCGCCCTCTCGGCCTTCCCAATTACCGCGAACTCTAAGCCGAATACGTCCAACGAAAAACGGGAGGCAAATGTTGGAGATATCTGGCTTGTTCCGGCCAACTGCATGCAGAGACTGGAATAGATAAGCACATGAGTCACCCCTTCAAGGCTCTCAAATAGGCCGATCTCATGCGGCTCGACACCTCGCAAAACCAACTCCGCAATGCAGAACGGAAGCTCATCGGAGTCCATCGCAACTTCGTGATGGCCAAGGCCATGGATCGGCTGGACGATTCGCGATCCGCGAACGTTCTTGATGCTCGCATCTGAAAGCAGATTCCCCGCAAAGCAAGTCTTGAAACATTCGCTCACAGCGCGACTTTGGAGAGGCGAATTCAAAACCCTAAACTTGTCGCCTTGCTGTCTCATATGCCTTTCCACCTGAATCGAGAGTTCACGCCTACCGTCGTCAAAATCGACCGTTCCTGTGAAGACATAGGTGCCAGATGGCAGGGTCGCCAAGCTTAAGAGTTGCGAGTACTCAATGAATCTGGCGGTCCTGTCTAACCCCGGATATCCCTGTGAGATTGTGGCCATCGCCTCTTCGATTGCGAGCGAGTCACCGACGAAGTAGACCATCAGCCGTGCACAACCTGTTGAATGTCGACAAGATCAAGCGCGAGGGGCAACGAGTCCGCAGATGGCAGGTCGGCGTCCAGCAATTCGAACGCTCTCATGAACCCTTCACCCTTGTTGATCTTTGAAACTCGCCTGGGATTCCTTCCCACAAACATGGGATTGTCATTGATCTCCCAAACTTGAATCATGCCCTGCGCGAAGCTGTAGTCCACCCTCCCGTAGTCAATCCCTGCCTTCTCGAAAAGCGGCATTAAGATATCCGCGTGTGGATTCTCATGGTAAAAATTGTCTGAGGCTATGACCAACTCTGGGGTTCTGATCGTGGACTCGCGCTTGCCGAGCCACGAGCTTGAGTGGAGGATGTGCTGGCAGACGATCTGAGCACCCACACAGAATGATCCGTACTTCCTGTAGAGGCCATCCTCTCCTTGAGTTTCAACAAACTCGATGACGATGATCTGCTCCTTTTTGAACCCAGCCAAAACCAACCCGGCGATCGATTGCACCACCTCTTCCCATGAGGAGATCAAGTCGGTTCGGGGCCCCATGTGGTCGTCTTCGATGCGGATAAACACGGGGTATCGAAGCGAGCCTGGATTCAAGTTCTCCAAGGAGTGGACTCGATAGTCGTTAATCCCGTCCTTGGTCAACCTTTGGAGAAGTTCAAGTCGTCCCAACTGCCGTTCTGGGTCTCCGAGAACGCGGAACCCAGGACCCGCATTCAGGATTCTGCGTCTGATTGCTCCCGCAAGCCGACGCTGATAGGGATTCATTCGATCGCGATCGGTGAAAATGTAAGCTCCGGGTGGAGCAACGCCCCTTTGAAGCAACTGCTGGTAGGTCATCTCGACCAACCGCCGACCATAAGACCGGTCGTACCGAGAGATGAACAGATCGATGTGGCCTGCTCCTTCGGGCAGGGTCAGGAAGTAGATCAATCAGTCGGCTCCAGAGGCGGCGAAACGAGACGTGATAGCGGCGGCGGCAAGATCGCCGGTGACGTTGAGGACGGTGTTCATCGGGTCGAGAATCGGATTGACCGCCTCGATGAGCATGTACCCCTCGGCGGGCAACCCCGCCGCCATGTAGGCTCCCAAATTGCTTGCCCCGGCTCCCGTCGGCAAGCCAGGGGTTGAGAAGCTGACCATGATTACCGTCACCACATAGGCGGCGATAGCTTGAGGTCCGAGCGCGACTCCAAAGACGGTGGCAAAGAAAAGCAGCTTAGACGTGCTCGTCAAAGCCCGATTCAGCTTGAACAAGGACACCGCCATCGGCAAAACGACTTCGGAAGCCGGGTCGGGCAGGTTCAGCGACTTAGCGCATTGAACCATGCTTGGCAGGGAAGCGAGGGAAGACCGCGATCCGAGGGCAACAATCTGGGCGGGCAGAATGCCTTTGGCAAAGACGGAGGGTTTGATGCGTCCAATGACCGCAACCAAGAGATACAACAAGACTCCAAAGGCGATCATCAGGGCATAGCCGTACACGATGAACTGTAAGGTCACGTTGAGAATCGCTCCCCCTGATTTGGCCGCAAAGGAGAAGGCTAGGGCAAACCCTCCTATGGGCAACAGCTGGACCACCCAGCCGACGTAGACGAGGATCGTGTCCCGGACTCCGGTCGCAAAGCTAAGGACAACGGATCGCTTTTCCTCGCCGGCCTTTCTCAGAGCCAAGGCGAATAGGGCGCTGATGATCGCGATCGGGAGCAAATCACCTTTTCCCATCGCCTCGATCAAGTTTCCGGGTATCAGACCGCTTACCCAGTCGGAAATCTCGGCGGTCTTTTGAATAGCTCCAGCCGTAGTTGAGGTCGGGGGGGTGATGCGGTCGATATGTACGCTGTTGACAAAGATCGACCCAGCCGCCAGGGCGACCGTGACGCCGAGCAGGAGCATCGCGAAGAAACTCGCCATTGCCATGCCGCCCCAGCGACCCAACTCCTTGCCTGAGGGCAGAGTTGCGATCCCCGTGATCAACAGAATCGAAACTAACGGCACGACCGCTACCTTGAGCGCATTCAGCCAGAGCTGGCCGATTGGGTCCAGGTGTCCGGCGGCAGCCACCAGGAAGGGAGTCTGCGAGGAGTGGGTGTAGGCGCCAAGCGCGAATCCGAGGATGAGGCACAGGGGACCCAGGAGGGCCATCCATCCCGATTTCTTGGGCGACACCCCATTCCCATCCACCCCGACAGCATACTGGCTTGGCCGCGCGTTGTCGAGAGCTTGTTAGACCGGAACTGGAGAAGCTGGCTTTCTCCGTTCCTTCGGAATCTCTATCTGGTCCCTTCCGGTCAGATATCGAGCCGTCGTACAGTCGGACTTGAGGAATTCTGCAGGGGTGCCTTGAGCGACGATGTAGCCGCCATGTTCGCCTGCTCCTGGCCCAAGCTCGATCAGGTGATCGGCTGCCAGCATCGTTTCCTCGTCATGCTCGACCACCAAAACCGTGTTGCCCAGATTCCTCAGGCGGGTAAGAGTATCGATAAGCTTTCGGTTGTCTCGCTGGTGAAGGCCGATGCTGGGTTCGTCCAGGATGTAAAGGCAACCCATCAGGCCAGATCCAATCTGGGTTGCAAGGCGGATTCGCTGAGCCTCGCCCCCGGCGAGAGTCCTTGCACTTCGATCCAACGTAAGGTAGCCCAGCCCGACATTCTCAAGAAAGGCAAGCCGCTCTAGAATCTCCTTGATCACTCGTTCGCCAATGGCTTGCTGACGCTTGGTTAGCCTCTTTTCGAGCCCCTTGAAGAAGGCAAGGGCGTCGTCCACGGCAAGGTTGGTGATGTAGGAGATGTCCTTGTCGACGATCTTGACGTTCAGACACTCCGGCTTCAGCCGCTTGCCCTGGCAGGAGGGGCATGGCTTGGTGGACATATACTGCTCAAGGTCGTTCTTGACCCACTCGCTTTCCGTGTTGTCGTACCGTTTGCGAAGGGAAGCGAGGACGCCGTCCCATTGGGATTTGAAGGTTCGCTCGGATTTGCCGTACTTCATCACCACCGAAATGGGCTCTTTAAGTCCATGCCAAACCGCATCAAGCCCCTCAGCGGGAACCTGGTTTACCGGCAATTTGGAATCAAAGCCACAAGCCCGGCCGACTGCGTCCAACATTTCCGGCCACCAGTCTTTGACTTCCCCCGACTTGTACACAAAGGGAACGATCGCACCCTCGCGGAGGGGTTTCGACCGGTCGGGACAGACTAGGTCGATGTCGAATTCTGTCTTTGTACCCAGCCCGGAGCAATCCGGACAGGCCCCGTAGGGTGAGTTGAAAGAGAACATCCTTGGCTCGAGCTCGGTCATCGAGAATCCGCACTCGGGGCAGGAATAGGATTCCGAAAACAGGAAATCCTTCTCGTCGTAGCTCAGGGTCACCAGTCCGCTCCCCATTTTCAGGGCGGCTTCGATGGAGTCGGTCAGCCTTCGCTCCATCCCTTCTTTCACCACGATTCGGTCGACGACGACCTCGATCGTGTGCTGTTTGTAGCGGTCCATCGGGATGTCGTCGGTGACCTCGTACATCTCGCCGTCGACGCGGACTCGGACGTAGCCGGCCTTGTTGACATCCTGAAGAACGGATTTGTACTCCCCTTTTCGACCTCGAACCACCGGGGCGAGGATTTGAAGCTTTGTACCGTCCGGCAAGTTCTTGGCGGCGTCCACGATCTGGTCGGTGGATTGCCGCTCGATCGGGCCGTGGCCGTTCGGGCAGTAGGGAATGCCGACCCGGGCGTAGAGCAATCGCAGATAGTCGTAGATCTCCGTCACCGTGCCGACCGTTGATCGCGGGTTCTTGCTGGAGCTCTTTTGGTCGATCGAGATGGCGGGGGAGAGCCCATCGATGTGATCGACGTCAGGCTTGTCCATCTGGCCCAAGAACTGACGGGCGTAAGCGCTGAGAGACTCCACGTACCGTCGCTGTCCTTCGGCGTAGATGGTGTCGAAGGCAAGGCTCGATTTGCCCGATCCGGAGAGCCCCGTGATCACCACCAGCTTGTCCCGGGGAATCTCCACGGTGATGTTCTTGAGATTGTTCTCCCGAGCCCCGACGACCACAATCTTGTCCTGCGACATTTGGTCAGTTTACTCCAAGATGGTAGACGTTGCTATACCTATATTGCATGTAATGCGATGGGGGCAGCATATAGCCGCTAAAAAATCACAGTTGCCGGAGGGGATTCGGAATTTATACAAAAGAAGGGAGAATTGTCACATTCGGATACAAATAATGACAAATCAAGAAAAGGTGGAATTGAAACTCTTGGTCCAGAAGGCAGCTTTGCCGATTCCCGATCTGCCTGAGGACAGCGAACTGTCGGATGCTTGCTTGGTTGTCCTGGAGACTGTAGATTATTTCGCAGGGTATGCGCAAAGAATCTTAGGATCGGAGAACGTAGCAAATCCAAATTTGAGCATTGACCGAAAGATTATTGAGATCATCGAAAATGCTAGTTGGGCCAGGGTTAGTGAGAAGGAGGCGTGGCTGAATCAAATAAGCATAGCCCTGGCGTTACGCGAGAGAATACGGTCCGCTCTGGCTTAGAGTTTTTCTGTCTAAGTGCCCGTCGGCCTGCGCCCTGGCCAGCTTGAAGCCAAGTGCTGAGGGTCTATTGCGCTAAACTCTTCATGCCTCCACAAGCTCTCATGCCTCCATCAGCGAGGGACGAGTTGTGGAGGCTAGTTCGTCCCGCTACATTCGAGAAGGTGAATCGATTTTCTAGTCCCGATTTTCATCAAGACTGGTTGACAAAACCGCGTTTCAAGACCTTAAAGGTATGAAGCAAACCTCATGGCGCTTCGTTGCGGCCCAGGCGAGCCCTCCCAACCGATACAGTCCACGATTTTGCGTTTTTGCGAGCCTAACAACTCTCAACTTGTCCAAATTCACAAATCAAAAACACATGTATCAAAACACAGTAAAAAACGATACTGAAAAACCCACCTCAACTGAACCTAAAAAGCCGGTCAAAACCAGACTCGAATTCGGTCGCAAATCCGTCGCTACCAGGTTCGAAATCCGTCGAAAAAAGGTGCGACTCCCGGGACAATTGCCTGGTGCGAAATCACCACAACAAAACAATCGAAGGCTAATACGGGCCGAGTTCGATTCTTACTTCACCGTCCTTCGGCGTTCCGTCGGTTGGGTTCATTTTCCAGATGCTGAAGGTCAGCAGGGTTGCGAAGCAGCACCAGGCTAGGTATGGGACCAGGAGCCAGGCGGCGGACGACCGGACTTTGTTGAACGCGAGGATTGTCGCCAGGATGGCGAGGTCGAGGAGGATGATCTCGCCAAATGCCATCGGAAGTTGATGCCAGGCAAAGAAGATCCAGCTCCAGAGGCCGTTGAGGATCAGTTGGAAGGCAAACAGAGGTAGACCCCAGGATCTGGCGCGGGAAGGTTCCGACCGCCATACCTGCCAAAGCGCGATGCCCATCATGAAATAGAGGATCGACCAGACGGGGGCGAACACCCATCCGGGGGGATTGTAAGCCGGTTTGTTGAGAGAGGGATACCAGGCTTGCAAGCCCATCATGGAGGCTTGGCTCCCGATAAAACCGACGGCAAAGCATAGGGTTTGGCAAATCAAGAACGAAAGGATCGGCCGCAATTTGCTTTCTGGCATATCAACCCCTATCTTGACCGGTCGAAATGCCGGTCGGTTCGCTTTGGGCGCAACGTTCCGAAGAATCGCCCGTCTCAACCCTGCGGAGGTTTCTTTGGAATGATTTCAACTTTATTGGCGGTGAGCGTGATGGGCGCTCCGATTGCGAAAGACGCGACGATGCAGATCAGCGGCGCATCCATGTTCAAGAACGGTTACGTGGTGGTCCTGCGAGAGATGGATGTGCCCACGAGCGGCCAGTACGTGGTCAAGCAAATTCCACAAGGATCCCTGGGAACGGTTTGGATCACCGCGACCGAGGGCACCAAGATCAAAGAAGTCGTGAACGCATTGAACGACGTAAAGATGGAGGTCAAAGGCGAGTATGGGAGCTTAGATCAGCTTCTTGCCGCAAACAAGGGCAAGGTGCTGGAATTCCAAATTAGCCTCCCCGATAACAAGCGGTCCTGGCTCGAAGGCAAGTTGATGATGGTGTCGGCAGAGTTAGCGTTTGTGGAGAACGGCGGCGAACAGTTTACGATTCCGAGGAAAGACATCATCTCAATCAAGTCGAAGGAGAAATTGATCTATTCCTACACAACGAAATTCGACAGCAAGGTTCGTGGTCTGCGATTCGATGTTGAGACCACCAAACCGGGCAAGGTCTACATGGTTAGCCTTGAGAAGGGCATCACTTGGGCTCCAGCATTTGCTTTGGACATTACCGACCCCAAAAAGCTGGTGCTAACGGCCAAGGCGACCGCGATCAACGACCTCGAGGACATGATCGATACCGACCTTCGGTTTGTCACGGGCTTTCCCAACATGAGATTCGCGGGAACCATCGATCCACTGTTGATGAATAGCACGGCGGACCAGTTCATCGGCACGGTTTCCGGAGGCGGTTTCGGTGGCGGCGGCATGGGCGGGGTTGGCGGACCAGGCGGAGGCAGAAATCGAGCGGGCGAAATGCAAAATCAGAAAGCGGCAGCTCCGATGACGGCAGATGCGATGGCGGAAGCAATGCCGATCGAAGGCGAAGGGATGCAGGCGGGCGACTTGTTCTTCTACACCAAGCCCAAGATGACGCTAAAAAACGGTGAGCGCGGCATGTACATGCTTTTCCAAACGCAGGCGGACTACAAGGAACTGTATACGTGGCTGGTGGACGACGAGACTCTGGACAACGTGGAGTACAAGTTCCCTAGCGGCGATCCTGGCGAGGTTTGGCACAGCGTTCGGTTCAAGAACACATCCGGGCAACCCCTCACCACCAGTGCGGCAACTACCTTTAAGAATGGCCAAATTCTTGGGCAAGACATGATGGTGTACACCCCCGCCGGAGCCGAGGCTGAAGTCCGCATCACCAAAGCTCTGGATATCCGGGTAGAGAAGAACGAAGAAGAAGCCAAGCGCGAGCCAGGCGTGATCATGGAGAAGATCTACGTTGGGCTGGTCAATGGGCAAAAGGTGTACGACGAGCGGCCCCTTTTTGATCGGCTACATATCAAGGGCACCTTGGTTATGCGGAATCAGAAACCCAGCACGGTGACGATGAAAGTAGCGAAGCATCTGACGGGCGAAGTGGCCTTCGCGAGCCATCAAGCGAAGGTGGTCAAGCTGGCGAAGGGCATCAAGGATGTGAACCCGACGTCGCTGGTGACGTGGCAAGTGGATGTCGATGCGGGGAAGACGGTGAACTTGACTTATGAGTTCTCGTTGTTGGTTCGCTCGCAACGATAAGTTTGGAGCGGAGGAGCAGGGGAGCGGGTGCCCGGTCGGAGTGCCAGCTTCCAATCCGCATCCCTGCTTGGTTTGACGTTCAGGTGCATCCTTTCTGAGAAAGCGGTGGTACCTTGCATAGAACCATGGCCAAGGCCGCTGTTGTTGAGAAAGTTTTAGTTCCGGTACTTGCCGCTCGGGATGCGGTGCATTTTCCGTCCCTTATCAACACGTTGAATGTTGTGCGCGAGCCTTCGGTGCGGGCGATTCGCAAGAGCATGGAAGCGGATCGGCGGGTGCTGGTGCTGAGCCAACGCGACATGGGCCAGGAGGATCCTCGGGTCGAGGACCTTTACAAAACGGGGACGCTGAGCGAGGCTCTGCAGGCATTGCCGATGCCGGATACATCGCTAAGGGTTGTGCTCAAGGGATTGAAGCGGGCAAGGGCGACAAGGCTTATCTCAAAGACCGGGACTTTTTGGGCTGAGATCGAGGAGATTGAAGAGACCGAGAGCGACGACCTCAATGTCGAGGCCGTCATGCGAGCTTGCGTGGATTCGTTTGGCCGGGTTGTCGGGCTAAATAAGCAAATCCCGCCCGAGGCGATGGCGAGCGTGGTTCATGTTGAAAGCGCGGGTCGACTGGCCGATGCGATCGCCCATCACCTACCCTTGAGGCCCTCCGAAAAGCAGGCTCTTTTGGAGCAAGTCCACTCGAAGGTGAGATTGGAGCGAGTTTTCGAACTTCTGAAGCGTGAAGAACAGATTCTGGACCTGGATGTCGATATTCGAAAGCGGGTCGAGCGGGAGTTGGGCGATGGTCAGCGGGAGTTCTATCTTCGCGAACAGCTTAAGATCATTCAGACGGAGCTTCAGCATCGTGAGCAGAGACTCGGCGAGACGGACGAGTATCGAGAGAAGATCGATGCTTGTGCGATGCCCGAAGCGGCGCACGATCGGGCGATTGCGGAACTGCGGAGGCTGGATCGAACCCCGGCTAGCTCGCCGGAAGGCATGGTCCTTCGCAACTATCTGGATTGCATGGTCGAACTGCCATGGAACTCGGTTACTGAAGATCAACTTGATGTAGCGTCTGCTAAACAGCTGTTGGATGATCAGCATTTTGGGCTGGACAAGGTCAAGACGCGGATTTTGGATTACCTGGCGGTGCGACAGTTGAAGGGCTCGATGCGAGGGCCGATTCTCTGCTTTGTGGGGCCGCCCGGGGTCGGAAAGACTTCTATTGCTAATTCGATCGCGGAAGCCATGGGACGGAAGTTCGTTAAGCTTGCGTTGGGTGGGGTTCGAGATGAAGCGGAGATTCGGGGGCATCGTCGAACCTATGTTGGATCGATGCCAGGGCGCATCGTTCAGGGGCTAAGGCAGTGCGGTTCAAGGAATCCCGTGATCGTCCTGGACGAGATCGATAAATTGGGCGCCGACTATCAGGGCGACCCCACGTCGGCATTGCTTGAAGCATTAGATCCGCAGCAAAACGATCGATTTAGCGATCACTATATCGAGGCTCCATTCGACCTATCCGAGGTCATGTTTGTAGCAACGGCCAATCTCCTCGAGAACATTCCAGCCGCGCTGAGGGATCGCATGGAAGTGATCCACTTCCCAAGCTATACCGACGAGGAGCGGCTTCAAATCGCGAAGGCCTTCCTGGTTCCCCGAACGATCGAAGACCACGGCCTTCAGGGCTCACAGTTAGAGTTCCCCGAGAAAGCCCTAAAGGAGATTATTCGGGATTACACCCGTGAAGCCGGGGTTCGAGACCTTGGCCGAGCGATTGCGGCGGTTTCACGCAAGGCGGCGAGACTTGTGGCGGAGGGCAGTAAGAAGAAGCTTGTGATCGACGAAATCAGGCTTGCCGAGTTTCTTGGCCAGCCCCGGTATCGCCGACAGAGCAGGCATGATGAGGATTCAGTTGGGGCGGCGACGGGATTAGTTGTGAGTGAGTACGGCGGCGATGTGATCAGCATCGAGGTGAGTCTGATGGAGCCTCATGGCCCTAAGCCGGAACTGAGCTTGACTGGGAATCTGGGCGACGTGATGAAAGAGTCGGCGATGGCGGCGGTGACCTTTGTCCGCGCCAATAGCGAAGCGCTCAATATCGGGCGGACCTTCAAGTTCGACGTCCACGTCCACGTGCCACAGGGTTCGATTCCCAAGGACGGACCCAGCGCGGGAGTCACGATCGGGGTCGCGCTCGCCTCCGCGGCTTCTGGGCGAGCTGTTCGCCGAGATGTGGCAATGACGGGAGAGGTCACTTTGCGGGGCAAGGTGTTGCCGGTCGGGGGAATCCGGGATAAGGTCTTGGCAGCGCATCGGGCGGGCATGAAGTTGGTGATCATCCCCGCAGAGAATGCGACTGAGCTTGAGGACGTTCCGGCGAGCGTTTTGGCCGAGCTCGAGGTTCACTTGGTGGCGGACTTGTTCAAGGCAATTGAGATCTCCTTGCTGGGCGATGGCCGGTCAAAGCAAGTGGCTTATGGGCATGATCCTTATAAGAGTTGAGGGTTGAGCTTTGTTGGCACTACCCTCAACCCTTACTCTTAAAGGCCCTTGTCCGCTACGAACTTGCAGATGTCGGCGATTCGACAGCTATAGCCCCACTCGTTATCGTAGAAGCTCACTACCTTGACCAGATTCCCCAAGCCAACGGTATCGACGGCGGAGAAGATGGAGCTGTGAGCGTCTCCTCGAAGATCGGTGCTGACAAGTTCTTCCTCCGTGTAACGAAGAATGCCCTCCATGGGTCCGTCTGCCGCGACCTTCATCGCCGCGTTGATCTCGGCAGGCGTTGCTTCCTTAGACAGCAACGCGGTGAAGTCCACAACTGAGACCGTGGGGGTTGGAACTCGGAACGCCATTCCGGTGAACTTGCCTTGAAGTTCGGGAATAACCAAGCCAACGGCTTTGGCTGCGCCTGTTGATGACGGAACGATGTTCTGCGAGGCTGCTCGTGCATCGCGTAGATCTTTTGCTGCCGTGTCTTGGACCTTCTGCGAGTTTGTAAACGCGTGGATGGTGGTCAGCAAGCCCTTCTCGATGCCAAAGCTGTCGTGCATGACCTTGGCGACCGGAGCAAGGCCATTGGTGGTGCAGCTTGCATTCGAGATGACATGGTGCTTGGCCGGGTCGTACATGTTGTCATTCACGCCTAGCACGATCGTCACGTCCTCATTCTTAGCGGGAGCCGAGATGATGACCTTTTTGACGCCGTGGTTCTTATGGGCTACCGCCTTGGTGGCATCGGTGAAGAAACCGGTGCACTCCAGCACCACATCGACTCCGAGCGTGTCCCAAGGGATTAATCCGGGGTCCTTCTCGGCAAAAACCTTTAGGGCCTTGCCGTCGACATGGACCTCGTCCGTGTCGTAGCCGACTTCGCCGTGGAAGTCTCCATAGGTTGAGTCGTGCTTAAAGAGGTGGGCGTTGGTTTTGGTGTCGGTAAGGTCGTTTAGTGCGACAACTTCAACATCGCCGGGATGTCGGGCGAGGATCGCTCGCAGGGAGAGGCGGCCAATGCGCCCGAAGCCGTTGATTCCAATTCGAACTGGCATAAATGGTCCTTGGTTGTTGGGCCACAGCGCCCTGGTTCCTCAGTGATTTTACCTAGGGTCGCGGAGGATTCTTAGGCTTAAGAGCCAGCCGAGGGTAATGCAGGCGAAGCAACCTACGAAGGGGGAGTAGCGACCAAAAGCTTCTCCAAGCCCGAGCGAAACCCCAACGGGCTGGAGCTTGTCATACATCCAGGAGCCAATGGGGGCGCCGATGATCGCGCCGAGGCCCTGGGCGGTCATAACGGCGCCAAGGTTCGCGCCACGCTTCTTGGGGTCGATATCGGAGACGCTCGCCATCCAAGCGGGGATCGACAGTAGGAAGCCGATGCCGACGGGGAGGCCGCCGATGGCTAGCATCCAAGGGCTACGCATCCAAGGGACGAAAGCGCCGACGGCAATCAGGGCTAGGCCGACCGTGCATAGGCCCATACCCAAGTGCACCGCGCGGGCCCGGCCGATGGTTTCGCCGTACTTCGACATCGGGACGCTGGCGATTCCCATCGCAATGGCTCCCGGGAAAATTAGAAGGCCAATCTGCGTCTCGCTCATCCCAAACTGCTGAATGGGAAACAGCTTGAAGATGGCCATCGGGAAGCCGATTCCCGCAAACGTGACGACAGCGATCAGAAGGTAGGTTGGTATCTGGCGGCAGGACGCGATAAAGTCCTTAATATTGAAGTCGCTGTGCGGTTCGGTCGACGTTTGGGAATGGTGTTCGCCCGGGACCAGTTTCCAGACTCCCAACGTCACGGAGATGAACAGGACGGCGGCTAGGATCAAACCTGCCCACTTGACTCCAGCAAGGTCGTTCGCAACACCACCAATGGGTAGGGCCAACGCGATGCCGAGCATGTAGCAGAGGTTCAGCAAGGACATCGCCTGTTGGCGCTCCGTGTCCTCCACGGCATCCCCCATTGCAGAGAATGCGGCGGGCCAGAGCATGGCGGCGCCTAGGCCGTCGATGGCCCGAAGGAGAACGAAGCATAGGATTTCGAACCAGCCTCCTCCGTGGGGGACGAACAGGCTTAGGATCGAGGTGCCGATCGACAGGGCAGGCCCTAAGATCATCAGTCGCTTAGGGCCAACTTTATCGGCAAGGTGGCCCATGGGGCCTTTGAAGATGGCTTCGCTCAGGAGGAAGGCCACCAGTACCAGCCCAATGACCGACGCGGGAAATCCACGGCCATTTGGCAGTAAGGCATTCTTGTTCGGGTCCGTCGCCTGGAGATAGACGGGCATTGTCGACAAGTTCATCACGCCGTAGGCGATCTCCGCCAGGAGGGCGATTATGAGAAGGCGATAGACGGCAGGCTTGCGGATGGGCGAATGCGCGATGTTGGTTGGTATCTCGACAGGCGAGGGATCGGTGACCATTTATCGCAATATCCTAAGCTTGGCTCATTCCAAGCCAAATCAGTTTACATAAGGTGTACCGGAATCGCCAGGCCCGATTTCTTGAGACTCACTAGGGAATCTCAGAGTTCACTTGGCCAACCTGCTCGGGACGGCAACTGACTTAGCTTACGATGCACCTTTTGACCCAATCTGCTGGCCGAATGAATTCGGCGATCCCAGCTTGAATACTAGCTTAGCTTCTGAATTAACCATGCAAAGTCAAAAGCCCGCTCCCGCAAAACATCGAACCGACCTGATGAGCCGCCGTGACCGCCCGCCATGTTCGTTTTGAAGATCAGGCTGGGGGCCTTTCCGACTTCACGCATCTTAGCCACGTACTTCGCCGGTTCCCAGTACATGACTTGGCTGTCGTTGTAGCTGGTTTTGACAAGGATGTTCGGATAGGTCGTTGCTCTGATGTTGTCGTAAGGCGAATAGCTGAGCATGTACCGATATTCCGCTTCCTTCTTGGGGTTGCCCCACTCCAAAAACTCCCCCGTCGTCAAGGGAAGAGACTCGTCGACCATGGTGTTTATGACATCCACGAATGGGACATAGAGGATCGCGGCTTTGCAGAGGTCGGGGCGTAGGTTGAGGGTTGCTCCGATTAGCAAGCCACCCGCAGACCCGCCCGAAATCGCTAATCGATCCCGAGTCGTCCAGCCTGAATACACAAGTTCATCGGCGGCGGCGGCGAAGTCGGAGAAAGTGTTCCGCTTCTTCAGCATCTTGCCGTCGTCGTGCCAGGGCTTGCCCAGCTCGCCGCCGCCGCGCACGTGCGCGATGGCGAACACCATGCCGCGGTCCAGCAGCGACAACCGGGCGATCGAGAAGCGTGGGTCCTCGCTGGACTCGTAGGCCCCATAGCCGTAGAGAAGCGTCGGTGCCGGAAACTCAAGTCCCGCACGATGAATGATCGAGATGGGAATGCGCGCACCATCGGGCGCGACCGCCCAATCGCGCCGCTCGACGTACTCCTCCGGACGGTAGTCGCCGAGCACGGCCTGTTCGCGCAGCAGCGTCCGCTCGCCGCTAGCCAGGTCGATGTCGTACACCCGCACCGGCACGATGAACGACGTGGTCGCGACCCGCAGCACCGGCGCCGACCAGTTCGGGTTCC
>JACMJO010000531.1 GCA_014380605.1 Fimbriimonadaceae bacterium
GGGACTGAGGCAAGAGCAACATGCCTCTTCAGCTAAAATGTTCATGTGGACAAAGGGAAGATGAAAAAGAGACTGGTAAAGGCATCGTGCCTGATCCTCGCGGGCGCCGCCGTCTTTGTCTGGACCACCAACCTCTCGGTGCTTCATAGCGCGGACGGCCGCGTGTATACCAAAGCCGAGAACCTGCCCTCTCAGACCGTTGCCCTCGTACTCGGAACCTCGCCGATGATCGCAAACGGCAACAAGAACCTCTTCTTTGAGCGCCGCATGAACGCCGCCGCTAAGCTATACAAAGCAGGGAAGACCAAAAAGATTCTTGTCAGCGGCGATAACGGATCGCCCTACTACGACGAACCCACGGCCATGCAAGAGGCATTGATCAAGCGAGGCATTCCAAAAGAAGATATCGCCCTCGACTATGCAGGGTTCCGCACCCTCGATTCCGTGATTCGCGCCCACAAGGTCTTCGGAGTTGAGAAGTGCGTGATCGTGACCGACGACTTCCACTTGCCGAGAGCTTTATTCGTGGCGGAAGAGGAAGGGATCGATGCCGTCGGATTCCAGACCGATCCGCTCCCCATGTCCGTCTCGCCTCAGACCTACCTGCGAGAAGTCGCGGCCCGATCCATGATGTGGGTCGACGTCCAAGTTCTGAACCGCCAACCCAAATTCCTCGGGCCGAAAGAGTCAATCTAGGGTTTGCCGACGAACGGGGGCCGCAGACTGTCCCAATACGTGTTTGGAAACTTCTTCGCAACCGGATAGACGGTGTTCATCGTATCCGCCTCAAACAGCTCCCCATTCTTCATCACCCAGTGGATCGTGTTCGTGTTCCGAATGTTCTCAAGCGGGTTCTTGTCGTAGATAACCAGGTCGGCCAGCTTGCCCGCTTCCAATGAGCCTAAGTCCTGATCCAAACCGATCGCCTCGGCACCAAACAGACTGGCGCATCGCAGAACTTGAAGCGGGGTCATCCCGCCCTGAGCTAGCATCCACATCTCCCAGTGGTTGCCCAATCCCTGGAACTGGCCATGGCACCCGACCCCGACCTTGCCGCCCGCATCGACGATCCGCTTGCAGCTCTCGGCGACCTGTTTGAAGAAGTATTCCTCCTCTAAAGCCCAGAACGGGCGTCGGCGCGAGACCTCGTCGAGCGCGGCCATGGGGACGAACCGCTGAATCTTGGTTTCCTTCGAAAGGTCGTAATTGCTGAACCAGTAGTTCTCGCCCATAATGCCGCCGTAGGTGACCAGGAGCGTGGGTGTATAGAACGTTCGCGTCTTCGCCATGAACTGCGCCATGTCGTCGTAGAGCGCGTGGGGAAGGGCATGCTCGTGTCCGCTATAGCCGGAGCTTGCTTCCGCCAAATACCGCTTCGACTCCAGCGCGCCTTCGGTTGTAGGAGTCAGACCGAACTCCTTGCAGGCCATGGCGACCCACTCGATCACCATGCGGTCGCCGCTGACGTATTCCTTGATCGTCTTGGTGTCGTAGGCTTCCTTATAACGCTTGAGATTGGCAAAGACGGCATCTTTGTCCTCCATGCCGCCACCGTTGAACACTCCGGGACCGGTGGTATAGATGCGAGGACCTGGGGCGAGGCCAGCCTCGATCGCATCGGCAAAGTCATAGATGCCGTCGCCGCCGCTTTGGGGGTCGCGATTGGTGGTTACGCCATAGGCCAAGTTGGTGACGTACGCCCATGACATGGGATAAGCGGTTTCCCGATTCCCGAACCAGTGCGAGTGGGTATCCACGTAGCCCGGAGAGATCGTCTTGCCTTCCATCGGCATGACCTTGGCATCCGGGGGTACGGGGAAAGAGCCCTTGGGCCCGATCTTGGCGATGCGGTTGTCGATCACCAGGATGTCGCCCGAATTGATCACCTCATCTCCCTTCATGGTGACGAGTCTCGCGCCCCGCAGAAGCACCTTTCCTTTAGGCGTGTGGCGCGGCACTTCAACCTTCAGATCGATCACAGTAGGCTTCTCTGCATCCAAATCTTGGATGTAAGCCTTGTTGCCCATGGACCAGAAAACACCTTTGCCATCGGCCGTCCACTCGACGTTGTCGCCCCCGTCCTGGCTGAGCTTCTTGGCGGGAACGACTCCGCCCGTGCTCCCTAGCGTCACGACTTGGCCGGCGAGCGGAATGTTGACGGTGTACAGCTTGAAGTCGATGTTGAAAAGCGCCTTGGTGCCATCCGGCGAGAGCGTGGCGCTGTTGATTCCCGAGGTCGGAGTCGCGCCAGAGAACTTAACAATCTCACGCACGTCGGTTCCATCGAGCCGCATCGAGTTGATCCCCGCGCCCTGGACCACATAGAGTCGCTCGGGATCCTTCAGGAAGAAATAGCCTCCGGGAACGGCTATAAGTTGCTTGACCGCGCCGCCGCTGGTCGGCACCATTTTCAGGAAGTTCGGGCTGAAGCGCGGGCCCCTTCCGATTTCAGCCGACTCCAAACCGTCGTCAGGCTCATGCATTCGAATCGCCGTGTCCAAGCCCCGCTCATACGTTGTGGCATTGAACAAGACATTCCTGCCATCGGGGGTGA
>JACMJO010000532.1 GCA_014380605.1 Fimbriimonadaceae bacterium
CGGCGTCGGCTATTGGCTGCATAGTCTTCTGCATCTGCAAGAGCGAATCAGTAAAGTTGGCGATGGAGTTCTTTTGAAGTGCCTCTGCGTCGGCAACTTGTTTGGCCCTTTCGGGAAGGTGCTGTTGCGCAACTTTATCGAAGTCCTGAACTACAAACTGGAAATCCTTAACCTGGCACTCCACCCTGGTGAAGGTCACGTCGTGTTCGTGAGGAGTGATCCGGTCGAGGGTATCTCCGGTCCATTTGACATCGAAAAGCTCCAATTTCCCCCTCAACCGCCTTGCATCTTCCGATATGGCAAGGCTGAGGTCACGCTGGACCAGGCGCTCACTGATTTGCCGTTGGATGGAGCTAGGAGCGCCGGGAAAATCGATACCCAATACCTCTGATTTCGCCGAGACGAAGTTTGCACTGACAAGGCCAATGAACGGGTTCCTCGAGCCTGGCAGGTAGATCAACGTTTCGGACTTGTCCGTTTGGGACATAAACACATAGCCCTTCGAGGGCCCCCACGTCTCACCGTTTGGATAGGTGTACTTACCCGCCTCAAACAGGTAGAGCCCGCCAAAGCGGGGCACCTGCGAAGTTGAAGCGCCACCACCAAACACTAAGACACCGATCGCTGCAAGCAAAACACTCATTGGAAGATCCTGCAGTCATTGTACAGAGTCCTCAGCAGAGTTGCAATTGTATAACGGCTGCCAATGGTGCGTAACCGGGTGACCGGCAGTCCGTCCGAACAGTAAGAAATCGGAGGAACGTTATGCCAACCCTATTACTCATTGCGGCAGTTGCCTTGAACCCAGCCAAAGAGGTCGTGGCCAATCATGCCAACCTCACCATCTATCCTTTCTATGAAAGCAATAGCATCCCTACAGGCGACTACATCTCTCTGGACGACGGACTTAAGCAAGGCACGGTGATCATCACAGAAGCCGGTGGCACGGGCGGTCCTCCCCTGATTCGGAACCGGCCCCCCAACGCGAACGTGAACAACTCCAATCAAAGGATTCAGCAACAGGTTCAGGGCCAATCTCGCGGCGCTACGGTTAACACCCTTTGGCTGACCAACCGGAGCGGCAAGAAGCTTCTGATCTTGACCGGCGAGATCGTAAGCGGAGGAAAACAGGATCGCATTATCCAGAAGGACACATTGGTCCCTTCCTCCAAGGAGCCGATTAATGTCGACGTCTTCTGCGTGGAGCAGAACCGCTGGCAAGCGTCGAACAATAACTATCAATTTAGCGCTGGCGGACTCGGAGGCGGCGGTGGACTCGCCGATCCATCCCTACGCGGCAAGGCACAGCATGACCGTAGCCAATCGGCCGTTTGGAGCCAAGTGGATTCTTCCCTTGGCAAGCTAAAAACCGAGAATTCGACGAAGACCTATCAAGCAAACCTGAACAGCCCAAAGGTCAAGCAGTCGGTGGATGCCTATGTAATTGGAATCCAAAGGCAGTTTTCGATGGACAAGGCAGTTGGCGTCGCAGTGGCAGTGAACGGACGAATGGTTTGGATGGACCGCTTTGCCAATAATCAGCTCTTCCGGAAATACTGGCCCAAGATGATCAAGTCCTACGCCTTGGAGGCTATGCAAGCCGCCGAGCGGGCTCCCTCGCCAAAGCCTCCGACCTATGACGAGGCGATGCGATATGCAGAAGCTAGAGACGGCAAGATGACCCATGAGGCAGAAGACGGGGTTTGGAAGTTGATTAAGATCGATGGCAAGAGCCATGTGATCTATGAACTAGAGGATCTGGCCGCGAAGCAAGCGATCGTCGTACACGCCAGCAAGATGGCAAAGTGATTTAGCCAACAGTCAACGACTAGCCGATCAATACGGCTTTCGAGAAGTGGGGCCAACAGCTTTTACGCCCCGCTTCTTTAGCTCTACTCGCCAAGCCACTCCCCGGCAATCCAAACGACAAGCCAAACTAGGCATATGGCGATCACATCGATCCTAGGATCGAGGCGGATTATCGACCTGCCAACCTGCAATTCAAGCAACAGGCTGAACATGAAAGCCAGTGCCAGTGCCAGTGCGACGAATCTATGCTTCGCCATCAGTCTTCGATTCTCTACGCTCAATGTCGATCTAACCAGGCGGTATAGAATCCAGCCCAGAATTGATAGGAGCAGGACGATACTGATCATTAAGTCAGTTTCACTCCGAGTGCTTCGGCGGTTTGTGACCCACAGATGCCGTCGTCGCCTCCCTTTCCGAAAGTTGCCTCTTGAAATCCCAACAATGCCCGAAGCGACCGAGGGCCGAAGTCGCCATCTAGCTTGCCCTCGTAAAAATCCTTCGCCTTCAATCCCGCTTGAATCCGCTTGGCTCGCTCGCCCTTTGAGCCATAGCGAACGCGCTCCGTGCCCTCCGGGCCTGAGAGCACCAGCCTCCGAATCTCGCCACCGTTGAAAAGGCCATACCCAAACGACTGCTGTTTCAGCTTATAGCCCCGCTCTTGAAACGTCCGCCATGGACCCGTAGCTGGAGCGTCGCCCCTGCTTTCACATTTGGGATAGCCCACCACGACCTGACAGCCAGCACTGCTAAAACTGCCGTCCAAGCCAGGACTCCACCCGGCATGAAGGTTGTCGGCAGGATTCACGATCTCCACGCGATCATCGCCATCGTAGTCCAAATCGTCTGCAGACCGACGGGTGGGTCGGGAAGCGCTTTGCCTCCAGGCCTCATGTCCCGTCCTGGTCCCCGCCTTGTGCCAGCCTTTGCGATAGTCGGAATAGAATCCGGTTAGAAGCTGATTGGCACCGGACCCGTTGCGCTTCCTTGCCGCCTCGATCGAACTCTCGTGAGGGACGGTGGAGCCGGGAAACACGGCGAAGGTGCGGCTCTTTGGGCTCCATTGCACCAATGTGCATCGCGGGTGGAGATGATCCACGGTCGCGACTGCCAACTGGTGTTCGATTCCCTCGGCTTGATCGCCAGGGTTTACTGGAAGGCAGCCTCGCAATCCGACAAAAACCATAGCGTCGGCGGCATAGGGAAACTCGTTCAGTTGGAAAAGCTGGGCAAGATGCTCGGAGGTTAATTTGAACATACACCTAATTAGAGCGCGAAATCGCTTTTTGTCAACTAGCATTTTTCGGTTTCTTCGAGAATTGGGCGTTTGGTCACATGGCTTGCTGGCCAAGCGGTCTGACTCCGTCGCACTTGTTAGTTCAGACGTGTAATCCCGTATAATCTGGCCCAATGCTCCGAACGACTTATCTCCACTCCGGCTGGGAGTTTGCTGAAGCTGGCTGGCAAAAAGGTGGAGACGAATATCTTGCTTCCCCGGGCTGGCTCTCTGCCCAAGTCCCAGGGCACGTTCATGTCGACCTTGTGAAGCACGGCATTATCGCCGATCCGTTCTCGGGCATGAACGAATTGGGTTGCCAGTGGATCGATGAGCGAGATTGGAGCTATCGCACGACGTTCGAATGGCGACCCGATCCAGAGAACCCTCGGCGGATATTGCATTTCGAAGGGCTGGATACCGTTTGCGAGGTTTTCCTGAACGATGCAAAGATCGCTGACCACGACAACATGTTTCTCCCTCTGGAAGCGGATGTCACCGAGTCCTTAGTCGCTGGTACTAATACGATTCGCATTGACTTTCAGAGCGCGGTGAGAGTGGGACGTGAACGTCGAGAAGCCTACTTCAAAGAGCAGGGTTTGCCTCTGGATACGGAACGCTTCTCCGAGCGTCCGTTCATCCGTAAAGCCCAGTATATGTCCGGCTGGGATTGGGGACCTCGGCTCGTAAGTTGCGGTGTTTGGAAGCCAGTCAAATTGGTCGAGTGCCAAGCACGGATCGCCGACGTAAAGGTTCAGGCAAAGGCCGTCGCCGGTAGCAAGTTTCGACTTGACATCGAGAGTAGTTGGAGCGAAGGAAGCGATTACATAGTTCTCCACGAGATCATCGCCGATGGTCAACTAGTTGACCGATTCCACGATGACGGCGGGTGCGAGATCCACATCCCGGCCAGGATCCCTCAGGCCCCAATCGTCGCTCACGTGGTAACCAGCCTTTTCGATGGAACGGTCGAGGAAGGTGAACTTCTCGACGAGGTCGTCACCCCGATTCCGACTTCCTCGGTACAACTGTTGCAAGAAGCTGATGAGTATGGCGAGTCCTTTGAATTCGTACTCAACGGCAAGAAGATTTGGGCGCGCGGGGCCAACTGGATTCCTGACCACTCCTTTCCCTCCACCGTTACACGGGCTCAGTACCGAGACCGTCTTGAGAAAGCCAAGGACATGGGCTTCAACATGCTCCGAGTCTGGGGTGGCGGGCTCTATGAATCGGATGACTTTTACGAGTTGTGCGACGAATTAGGGATTCTCGTCTGGCAGGACTTTCCCTTTGGCTGTAGCTATTATCCTGACACCGGGGCATGGCTGGATGAGGTCAGAAAGGAAGCTGAATTTCATGTCAAACGGCTCCGCAACCATCCTTGCCTGGCTCTGTGGTGTGGAAACAACGAGAATGAGGAGATGAACTACTCCAAATGGGGTAGGTCAGCAAGCCACCCACCCCGCTACTACGGTGAAAACTTCTACAACGACGTTTTGCCGGATGCAGTAGCCCGCCTCGATCCCAAAACTTCCTACATCCGTACGAGCCCGATCGGAAATGCCCCGGTCGACGACCCCGTGGCAGTTAAGCAACAGGGCCCAAATTCGGGAGGCTACGGGGACCAGCATTGCTGGGACGTATGGCATGGACGCGGCGATTGGAAGCACTATGCCGAGTCCACCGGTCGATTCAGCAGCGAGTACGGTTTTGGTTCTTCATGCTCTCTTGCTACCTGGGACAAAGTCCTGGACGAGTGGGCGGAAGACTATCCGTTCAGCATGGATGACGCCGTCTTGAAGTGGCACGATAAAACTCGAAAAGGTTGGGAAACCTTTGTAGGCTATACCAAGCTCCACTATCCCGAGTCTAAGATGCTCTCGGACTGGGTTTACTACTCGCAGCTCAATCAACGCGACGCGCTTCGATTGGGAGTCGAGCATTATCGCCGTTCCGCTTTTTGCCGAGGCTCGCTGATTTGGCAGTTGAACGACTGTTGGCCCGTCCAGAGTTGGGCAATCTTAGACTCAGACGGCAACTACAAAGCCCTGGCCTATGAACTGCGCCGACTCTATGCCGATCACTTGCTAAGTATCGAGAGGCACAACGATGCCGTCAAGGTCCACGCGATCAACGACGATGGTGAAGACGTCTCCGACTCGGTCAGCCTCGATGCCTACGAGCTTTCGACCGGCAAGCACCTGGGCCAAATCGGCACAGCTTCTTTTGAACTTGGCGGGGATGATCGGAAGGTTGTCTTGGAAGCGTCGGTGAAGGGCCTTTCCGTGCCGGATACTCTTCTGGTGGCCAGTTGGGGCGAGAACTTAGCGTGGCAACTGCTAGCTGAGCCCAAGAATGCTCGGTTTGCGCCACCGACCCCGATCGAGGCAACCTTGCACTATGACGGCTTCTTGGTACTCAGCGTCAGCCAGCCCGTGGTCGACCTGATGGTAACGGATACGAACGATGTTCAGTTCATGGTGGACAACTTTGCCACGGTGCCTCAGGCAGCAAAGTTTGCCTTGCGCTATGAGGGCGATGGAGAGGGTTTGAAGGCGCGGTCATTGGCAGGTTGGCATGAGGTGAGGGTGACCAAATCGCCGATTTGATGGCCGGCCCTGTTTCCGTCCTAGGACTTCGAGTTTTTGTTGCGTAGTAGTTCTCAATGTTTACCCTTGCCCTCCTTCTTGCCGCTGGTCCAATTGCACAAAAACCAATTGTTGAGATCAATTTTGAGATGGTGGGGAACCGGATTTACTTGCCTGCCAAGCTTAATGGAAGGAATCTATCGGCAATCTTCGACACCGGAGCGGGTGCATCGGCCGTCGACCTGGGCCTGGCGGATGAATTGAAGATTCCCGGGGACCAACGGATCCAAGCGGGCGGGGTCGGGACGGCTCAGGTGTTTGGAAGAGTGCTGAACGGCGCCGACCTGGAGCTAGGCGACCAAAAGCATGTCATTCCGTACGCCATTCCCTTCGCTTCGCTCAACGGCTCAGAGGGCCGCAAATTAGAACTGATCTTAGGACATGACTTCATCAACCGTTACCTGTTTGAAGTGGACTACGCTTCCAAGACTATGCGTATCCATGCGCCAGGCACCAAGCCAAAGGATGCCGGGACGGAGATTCCAATTCGATTCATCAACGGCCATCCCCACATTCGGAGCCGGATCACCTTCGGTGGCAAAACCCACGACGTCGAGACGATGATCGACAGCGGAGCTTCGGGAGGAGGTCTGACTGGGCGATTTACGAAAGTCGTTCCAATCCCAGCCTCGGTGAAAACAACCAGCTCAACCGTTATTGGTGGCGGCGTGGGGGGCTTTGTTTCCGGAAGGTTCCTGCGTTTGGACTCGGTTGACTTGGGCGGTATCAAAGTCCAGAATCCAATTGCCAGCGTAAATGAAGCCGGTGGGGGCGCAAATGGTGCCAACGCATCCTACGACTACCTCTTGGGTGCCGAGATTCTAAAGCGATTTACCTTCACCATCGACTATCCCAACAAGCGCGTGTTTTTTAAGCCAAACGCAGACTTCGGAAGGCCTTTCGAAGCGGATAAGACCGGCCTCAGACTCCTGTCCAGCGGCCCCGACTTCCGGGCGTTCACCATTGTCGGCACCCTGCCGGGATCAACTTCCGATTTGGCGGGATTGAAGTCAGGCGACAAGCTGGTTTCCATCGACGGCGTACCGGCCACCGCCAAGACTTTGCAAGAGTGGAGAGACCACTTGCGAAATTCCACTGCCAAAGCCTGGGAATTCATCGTGGACAGAAACGGTTCGCAACTGAAGGTTCGAGTCGAGTCCAAGCCAGTTATCTAACCTCGGGCTTTAACTGCGGTGGCGGGCGAGTCGGCAAACAAACCATCGACCCCAGCGGCGATGAACCGCTTGATCTCTTCCTCTGGTTCACCGGCAAGGTTTTTCGGCAGGAACTGGTCTTCGTTCCTAAAAGTCCAAACATGCACAAGCAGGCCCGACTGCTTGGCGTCGCGAACCAAAGAGGAAGGCTCGCCAAGGTTGCCCTCGGCATTGCGAGGGATCACATAGTCCTTGTAAACGCCAACGCCATCTGCATACATCGAAATCTCGGTAAGTCCCCCGGGTGAAACCAGTTGGGTATAGGTGCGCTTATCCTCCGTCAGGTTCCAGTCGAACGGTCTCCCGACTGCATCGATGAGTTGGATAAGCCTGGCTTTGGTCCTTCGACGGAGACCCTTGAGGTTGCTCTGCTCAAAGGATTGAATGAAGATCGGGGCGTCCTTCTTGTCGTATCCATACCTTTTGACCAAGTCCACAAGCGGCGTTTCCAGGGGCAGATCCATCATCCCGAAGTACGTGGAGTGCTTCGTTTCTGGGTACACGCCAACCGTCTTGCCCGACTTCTTCCTCCAGTCCCGGAGTAGCTTTAGAACCTCCTCAAAGGTCGGAACCTCAAACTGTCCGTCGTAAGCCGTATTAGCCTTGCGGACATCGGGCAAGCGCTCCTTCGCTCGGAGAGTCTTCAACTCCTTGAGCGTGAAATCTTCGGTAAACCAACCCTCGAACGTCTTGCCGTCGATCTCCTTCTTGGTTTTTCTGGCCGCAAACTCGGATTTCGCGGCGACGTCAGTCGTCGTGCCAATCTCGTTCTCGTGTCGACAGACCAAAACGCCATCTTTGGTGATGACCAGATCCGGTTCGATGAAGTCCGCGCCTTGCTCTAGGGCAAGTTGGTATGCGGCTAGAGTGTGCTCAGGCCGTTCCCCACTCGCGCCGCGATGGGCGATGACGATGGGCGGGGCAAAAGTGATGGCGGCGATGATGGTTAGCATAGTCCCAGATACTCAGACGATGTTTCAAGGTGAAACATTCTTTAAGGTTCCAAGACCTTTGTGAATTAGAATGCAACTGTGCGAGATCAGTTCGGGAATTGGCAGGGTTACCGGCGCGAAAGGCCGTGGCTTGCCGTTTTGCGATACACGATAAAGAAGGCAAGGCAGAAAGACTGGCTGATTGCAACGGCTATTGGAATTATGTGGGCTCTCATATGCGTCCTACGGGGAAGTCGCAATCCACAAGGCGAGCCTGAGTGGGAAACCGCATTCTTCGTCGGCGGCGCAGCTGCGGTGGCATTCCTCTTCGCCAATGTGGCTGGTCGCCGACAACAGAGAATCTTCGGAACTGTACTCCCGATCAAAACAGAGCCTTGGATATCCGTTGTCCACTCGGTTGATAATGAGCCGCAGGGAAATCAAACTGAGCTTGGTTCGGCAACAATTGACAAGGGAATGCTCATTTACTCAGGCGAGCGGTCCTCATTTCAGTTCCCGCTGAACGAGTTAAGGATCCTCAAATGGGATCGATCGAGGAGCACTATCGATCTGGAGTTTACCGCCACCGGACAAACGCTGTCCCTCGCCAATAACTACCCCGAGAAACATGCTTCCTGGGCCCTATTTATCGAGGAAATCAAGCATGGTTCTACACCAGGCTCTCGTCCCGCTGCGCTTCCTCCCAAGCGAATCCACAGCACGTCTCTGGCCGCAGTTTGGGGAGTTACGATACTTTTTTCAGCGAGTGCACTTGAGAGCTTGTCGTGGCAGATGGCAGCACCCTTACCCATGGAACGCGATCTGGGCTTCGCCTTAACCTATCTGCTATGGGTCTTCATACTGGTGTCCCTCATGCTTTTCGCGAATCTTTGGTATTGGAGGCATATGCGCGAGTATGAGCGCAAGAAGGCAATCGCTCGTCATGGTGCTATACCACCAACGGCTAGCTAGCCATCTCCACGTCATGACGCTTCAGTTACCGGGCATGAAGTAGCCAGCGAAAGCGACTACTGGCATCACGTGAGCAAGTCACTACATGCTCTCCTAAAAACAAAAGAGGCGAGATCAAACTGATCTCGCCTCTTTTACAATACCAATGCGACCGACTATCTACGAGGCCGGAAACGGGTGTTCACGTTCTCGTCGTCTCCGCCAGTCCGCTTCGGGAATGCATCGGGTACTTCGGGAGTGTTTACCACTGCAGTGCTTTCGCCAGGAGCCTCGCGGGGAGGTCGATCGCCTTGGTCTCGAGGTCCACGATCTCCGCCGC
>JACMJO010000533.1 GCA_014380605.1 Fimbriimonadaceae bacterium
CAACCAGAAGCTTTCCGAGCGAAGTGAGAGTTGCTCCAGCGCGTGCGACCTCGATAACTTGTGCATTAGAGAGCCAGTTCTTGACGGCGGTTAATTGGTTCTTGCCTGCGAGAAAGGCCTTCCGCGCTGAACTCAACTGGGCGTTCGAGAAGATGTCGGGGGATGAGGGGATTTGCGATAGCGCGACAGAAACCCAGTATCTCGTCAGTCCAAACTGCTGGGTGTCCAAAGACATCTGAATACTCCCCTGGTTTAGGTATGGCAGAACGAACAGGGCAGTTCGTCATCGTCATCGTCGCCCTGCCCGAGGATCTCCAACAACGGCTTCTTTGTCCGCTGGCTGGCCTGCTCAACTTTGGCGAGATGCTGTTCCTTGATCTCTTTCACCCTCTCGGGGCGTTCAAGCTCTTCAAGGGATTCGCGCTCACTCCACGTATAGCGCTCGCCCGTTTCTTGGTTGATCTTTTCGTATCGCTTCGACTTTTCGAAGAGGTCTGGGTGATTCTCCTTTAACCCCACCCATTCGTTTTTTCGCTGATAGAAACAAAAATAGCAGCCCGATCGCGTGCGCCACTTGTAATACTCGGGGAAACCGATCGAGCTATCTTTCAAGATTCGATGAATGTCGTCGAGTGTCAGACCGTCTTCAATGAATGGGTAAACGGGGACAATGTTTGGCTTTGAAGTGACGTAGCCGCCGCGATTTTCATCGGCCCTTATGCCGATGTACATTCGCACGTCGTCATCCCCAACGTACTTCTCGAACGGCTTGATCTTCAGAACCTTTGTGCACCACCGCATCTTGGACGAAGGCAAGTAGCCGCCATAGATGTCGAGCCAGTGGTCGAACCCTCGTTCATCGCGAAGGCGAACAATTGTCTTGCCGAGAAATCCCTCAAGTCGATCCAGATAATCGTAGGTCTCTTTCAGTTCCTTATCCGTATCGCAGAAGACGTATTCCATTTCCGGAACACGTTCGCGCATGTAGATGGCGAGCGCGGTGCTATCCTTTCCACCAGAAAGCGACAAGATATGGCGAATCGGCTTGCTCATGGTTTATTGTGCCTCGGCAGCCCATCGACCATCGTCCCGTGTCGTGCCGCCATAAGCCGGTCAGCCAAGCGAGCAATTGCGGCGAGGTGAACGTCATTTGATCCGTCCGTTCCCGCCTTATCAAGCACGATCTGGAGCGCACGTTCTAGACGGTCTGCTTCCTTCGATGACTCGGCGTTCAGATGAATCACTCTCTCTCTTTCAGGATACTCGCGGGTTGTAACTCCAATTCTTAGTGCGTGGCTCGCGGCAGATCCGTTCTTCGAACCGGCGAAGGCGAGGGGCTCAAGGTGGGCGAACAGACGTGAGAGATTGGCGATGGCGACCTCGAAGACGCCGCGATCGCGGTCTCGCCACGTCGAAGGTGGTCGTTCCCCCAACAGCGACGCAATTGACTCCGCCCACTCAGTATCCTTCAGCGCATCGTCGTCGACTCGGATGAGGAATGCTTTCAAAACCGGGTCTGACGCGACGGAGTGCAGTGATCGCGCTCTTTCCACAAGGCGCTCGCGGAAAAGCGGTAGAGAGCCCGTGACGCCGAAGGCGTTTTGGGTGGTTTGGACAATTTCGTTAATAAGATCCTCGTAGCTTCGCTGAAGTTCGGCGATAGCTTGGCGAAGCTCGGCTAGAAACGTGGCACCATCCTGGGCGTTGGAAGAGTCGTCAGCGAGAATCGGCGCAAGGCCGAGTGATTTTGGAAGATCGTTGTAAAGGAGTTGGTCGGCTTCTCGTGCATTCAGGAGAACGTCCCGCA
>JACMJO010000534.1 GCA_014380605.1 Fimbriimonadaceae bacterium
ATCGGTGGAGGGGAACTTGATGTCGGCATCGGCAAACTGGGTGAGCTGGGTTTCCTTCTTGGAGGTGAAGTCGTAGCGATAGAAGTTGTGGGTGCCCAGCTTCCGGTCGCTGATGTAGATCACCGAATTCCCGACCGTCATGGGGAAGTAGCTTTGCTCCCTAGCGCTAGGCAACTCGGAATACTTGTTCGCTTCCAAGTCGAATACCGAAACCCGGCCTTGTGAGCCGCCCCGATATCTTCTCCAGTTGAAGTTGTAGGACGAGAACCGGTTATAGACCAGCGTCTTTCCGTCAGGCAGGAACGAGCCTTGCGCGATCTCATAGACCTTGGTTGCTTCTGCTGGCCCGCCTTCTGGATTCAAGAGCCACAGTCGCTGTTGATTCGCCAAGAAGTTGCCCGCAGTGGAGGCGACCATGATCTTCCCTTCTTTAGTCCAGCCGATCACGTTGTCGTTATTCGGCTCGAACGTCAACCGCTTGGGTTCGCCGCCTTCGATAGGTATGACATACGCATCGGGATTTCCCTCATAGGTGCCGGTAAAGGCCACCCATTTGCCATCGGGCGAAATGCGCGAGTTGCCTTCAAGGCCAGGATGGGATGTAAGCCGACGGGCATAGCCGCCATCGGTTTTGGACAGCCATAGGTCGCCTGCATAGGTGAAAACGACGTTCTCGCCATGGATGCTTGGCCATCGCATCAATCGCATTTCTGAAACGGAACTGGTCTGCCCCAAGAGAGTCAGGGCCAACGAAGCGGTGCTAAGGATCAAGGAAGTTCCTCCGAAAAATCAAACTTAGAAAAGTATGCCTCTAACTGGGCTTTCTTGGGGAGGTTAGGTCCCAGGACTATCCAAAGTCAGGGCCTGTGGCATGGCAGCCCGCCCATGCGTCACACGACCTGCCAGGTCGTTTCCCCCTACTCGCCTCAATCTTCAAAACCGCTCCCAAAAAAAC
Source organism: Fimbriimonadaceae bacterium (assembly GCA_014380605.1). GTDB lineage: Bacteria > Armatimonadota > Fimbriimonadia > Fimbriimonadales > Fimbriimonadaceae > 55-13. The sequence continues at coordinate 956 of JACMJO010000534.1, forward strand.
CTGTTTGAGAGCGCATTGCATGGCCACGCCCAAGCCCTTCTGTGTCTTCATGTGGCCCTCTGAGGTTGATTTTTTTGACCCATTTTCCTCCGCCGATGGTTGACAAAACCAAGTTTCAAAGCCTTATAGGTATGAAGCAAACTCTTGGCGATCCTTTGCGGCGCCCTTTGCGACTTTGGGCGCCAGCATTCCCCCAAACTCAATCCGCCTATCCGTCCTATCTCAGCTCCTCCGCTCCCCCACTCCCCAGCTCCTCCGCTTCACAAGTGGTCTATTTTCACTCTCAAAAAACACATGTGCGTGAACACAGTAAAAAACGATGCAGAAAAACCCGCTTCAAATGAACCTGGAAAACCGTCAACCTCAGATTCGATTTTGGTCGCAAATCCGTCGCGACCAGGTTCAAAATCGGTCGAGAAAAAACGCCACTCCCAGGACAATTACCTGGTACGAGATCACTGCAAACTAATATTGTTAGGCAGTGGATACTCAAGCGATGTGAACCGCAACGCCTTACGCCTTACCCTTTACCCTTTACCCTTCACGCTTTATCGGACATGCTATACTTTCCAGTCCATCAGCGGAGAGATGGCTGAGTGGACGAAAGCGCCCGCCTGCTAAGTGGGTAGGGGTGTTAAACCCCTCTCGGGTTCGAATCCCGATCTCTCCGCCAGAAGTTTTGCTCTGTCGACACGTCTCAGAACTGAGGCCTTGCCAACCGATATGGAATAGAGGCGAAGAAGATGAGAAGACTAACCGGATTTTTGCTGGTGCTGATGGCCGCGACCGTTCATGGCCAAAGCCTGGAGCAATACCTAACGCTCCGGAAGCAGTACAAGATCACCCAAGCGGTGGGCGTTCCGGCGCTGGAAACTCTTGTTGGAAGTCGCATCGTCGAAGTCCAAGGCAAAGTCAAGGGCGTCTTCAAAATTCAAGACAAGTCGGCGTTGATGCTCGAAACCACCAATGGCGGCACCGAGATCGTGGATGCCAATGGCGTTCCCGATTGGTTGCAAGGAAACGAAGTCCCGGCCCGATTGATCGTCAGGGCAACCCGCTCCCACGAAACGGCCCAACTCCAATGCAACCTCATCGCCGCCGCCCCCGAGGGCAAGATCAAGGCGATTGAGAACTTGGAAGCCGAGAAAGCCGCAGCAAGGCGACGTCTGGAAGGAAGCAAGGTCTCCCGAGGGACTCCGGCCAAAACCAACCCCTCGAATCCGCTATACGGCCCCATCGGCAAAACCAAGACACCAAGATCATGGAGTCTGCCCGCCCACGAAGTCACGCCGATCTACGCTGGCTTTATCAAGGGTCGTAACTCTCGGCTCACCGACGGCGAAGCCTATCGAATCGCCGAAGGGATCGTAGGATTTAGCCTCAAATACGGGGTAGATGCCCGATTGATCATGGCGATGGTCCTGGTCGAAAGCGGCTTCAACCCAGCGGCCAGAAGTCACGCCGGAGCAATGGGTCTTGGCCAATTGATGCCCGGCACTGCTGCTGGCATGGGAATCGGTAACCCGTACGATTCGATGGAGAACCTGTACGGTTGCGTACGGATAGTCCGGGGCCATTTGGACAAGTACGGCAAGCAGACCGGCGACGCCTTTCAAAGCCTAATCCTCGCCCTCGCCGCCTATAACTCAGGCAGTGGAACGGTGCGGAGATATGGCGGAGTCCCGCCCTACAAAGAAACCCAGCGGTATGTCCAGAAGGTCATGGGCTGGTACAAAGCTTTAAGCGGGGCCTAAACCGACTAGGACGGCCTTGCAAAGACAACGGCTCTCGACTCTCGCTCCCGAATCATATGCTCCGTCGTCTCCGGCGGGATCGCGAAGTCGAAGCCCCGATCGGCGCACGCTTTGGCAGGATCCTGCGTGTAGGCGGCTTTGAACACATGGTCCATCGATAGCAGTTCCGCGACAAGCGAACCTTGCCAGGATCGCAATTCCTCAATCATCGCGTCCATTTCTGCCGACTTCGGATACCCTAAATCAACAGCCCGAAGGTAAGACTTAACCGCTTCTCCGCATAGACCAAGGCTTTGGTAGGCTCCAGCTTGGAGCGAGTGGTACCCAGGCTCGTAGGGGTTGAGCTCGATCAGTTTGCGAAGGGTGAGCAAAAGCTCATCGCATTGGCTGGCCTGCCACTGTCCTTTGGCAAGGATCTCGAGGGCGCCCACATGGGAAGGGTCTTCCTTCAAAGTCTGCTTGGCAAACTCAATCGCATTGCCAGGATTTCCGGCAACCAATTCCATTTCGGCGTACATCATATTCTTCCGACCGTTCGCTCCACGGTCCAAATTTTCGCGTGCCCGGATCTCCCGATGGGATCGCTGCGCTCTGTTCCCCATTTCTGAACCCCTTTGGCATGTTTCGTGCATGCCATTGTTTCGCGCGTTATCCGGTTCGCAATCACAACTGTATCGCGTCTTTTGCCTTTGCGACACGCGCAAAACTACCTGTCGCGACCCTTTAGGCTGTAATCGCATCAAAAACCCCGCTATCTTGCCGATCAATCGCCGCGACTTTGGCCCTCAATGCCAAAGGGATCTTTGCCGATCCATCGGGCGTTCGGATTGCAATCATCGCCGATGAAGCCGTGACTTCCGTTGACCAAGACGAAGCCTTCTCAACGCCTACTTTCGGCAGAAACACAACATAGTCCCCTTCATCCCGCCGACAAATACATCCGCCTTTTGGCAGACTCCGGCGAAGTTGAGATACAAACTTGCGAAGGGCTTGATCGATTGCCGGTTTCCCAAAGGTCTCGGTTAACTGTTCTTTGCGTAGAGGCTGGAGGTAGACAAAGCTTCCGGTCGCCCCTTGGACGCGCTTCCCAAACTCGCCTGGGGTCATGACGCCTTCCGGCTCCACAGACTTGCCTTCCAGCCTTACTAACGCTTGCGACAGTTCCAGCGACGAGATACGCAGCGATTCGATCTGGGGTTTGTCCAGACCGCCACGGCCATGGGTGGCGGCGGTAACGAACCCGATCGTCTCGCTCGCGGTGGTAAGGGGCATGAGCACAAAGCACCCAACCCGTCGCTTGAGGGCCTCTTGAGGATCGATTCGGTGATCGTCCCGGGCATCGAAGACGACGATTTCTGGGGAATCGGAGTTGAGCCAGCCTTGAAGGCCGGTACCGGCGGTGAGTTTGAGCGCGTCTAGGAGTTTGATGCGAGCGCCTTGATTCGCCAACTGGAGGACATCGTTCCCTTCCAGCAAATAGATTCCCACATGGTCTGCCTCGATGGTCTCAAAAAGCTCTCGGAACACCCGAGAGGCCAGATTGGTGGCATTGGTGGAGC
>JACMJO010000535.1 GCA_014380605.1 Fimbriimonadaceae bacterium
AATGCCCGTACCGAAAGCCGTGTACGGATAGAAGTCGCATGTCACATCAAATCCCTTGGCTTGCGCTTCCTCGATGACCTGCAGCGCCCTCTGCGTGCTCCCAAGCGCCATCGATGGCACATGGACGATGTGGATTGGCGCGCCACTGATCAAGGAAGCGGAAAGGACCTCCGCCAACGCCGTCAAATTGCTCTGCTCCTCCAGCAATGTTCCGTACCGGCTATGTACATGACAAGAGGCCCCATACTTCCCCGCCACTCGAAACATCTCGAGCACTTCCCACCGGGTCGCCGCCGGTTGGTACTCCAATCCAAAGCCGACCCCCAATCCTCCTTCCCTCAACCCTGCATCCACGAGACGAGCCATCTCTGCGACCTGGGCATCTGACGACGGCTCGTCCTTCTCGTTCATCACCTTCCTTCTGGATTGGGTATGGCTGGCGGCACAGCCGTAGTTGCACATCCGATTTCCGAATTGGTCTCGGTACCACTTGTCCACTTCCAAGGCCCCGGCTTCCATTTGAAGCTTGGTGGTCACCCCGTCCATAAGCTGGAGGCGATCGTTCTCCAGGTCGTGCCCATGCGCGATGATGTCGATGAAACCGGGGGCCACTACCAGCCCCTTCGCATCGATCGACTTGCGACCCTTCAATTCAGACTGGGAGATCGACGCGATTCTTCCATTCCGAATCCCAAGATGCCTCACGTCGTAAAGCTTGGTTTCAGGGTCCAATACGCGCCCGTTCAAGATGACAAGATCGTGCTCACCCTGGGCAAGGACGATGTTTGGCAAGACTAACGCGGCGGCTCCGATTCCGCCTGCTCGAATGAAGTCTCTTCGGGTCATGAGGGAATCTAGCACAGTAGGGGTGCAACATTTCGCGAATCCGTCTCGCTAGGGAAAGTAATGTCGTCGTGCGAGCTCAATCTGCTATGGCGTAGGAGTTTCCTCGTACTTCGCGTGGATTTTTTCCCACTTGTCTGTCACCTGTAAATCCACCGTCTTGAGGAATGCCAGGAGCAACTCGTAGTTTCCTTGCGCCATGGTTTTCGCCCCTTCGCCCGTGTTCGACATACTGACGAGAAGCGTTGTGTTTCCCCTTACCGCCATCGCCCCAACAATTGTCTTTCCCGAATTCGTCTTTCGAAAGAGCTCGAATCCCACTTTGCCATTATCGTAGGGCTTCAGATGCTCGGTCTTCCACTCAGGCTGGTTCTCTTGCGCGTTCTGCACAACCCGCTGAACGATGCGCGTTGTATCCATGTCAGGTTCTGGATTAGTTTCTGAAACAATCTGCGTGGCAGAACACCTAAGGAGCGCATTTGTGGGCGGATGCTTCATGAGGAGAAGCGTGTTCGGACTATGAGGGAGCTCCTTCCAACCTTCAAGTTTGTTGAAGACGACCTCATAGTTCCGAAAGTCGTCGTTCACGTTGGCCGTGGCCAGTCGATATCCGATTCCAGCGCACACTAGAACGAGACCACCCACCGCGATTTTTGTAAGCCCTCGTGCCATGGACTAACTATAAGGCATTTTTGGGATTACGACAGTTTTTCCGCGGCCAATAGGTCCTCAATCTCCTGGTCAGTTGCTATCGCAAACGCGGCCGCCTTGGAATCGAACTCATCGCGCTGTTCAGTCCTGAGTTCACGGCGAAGCTTGCCTTGCAAGAATCTTAACTTGTCATCGCGAGTCTCAGCCACCAGGCCCGGCACAGCCACCGGCTTTCCATTGGCATCCAGCGCCACCATCGTCACCCGTGCGGTATTGGTGTGCCGTTTGTCGCTGGTCTGGAGGTTCTGGGCATACACCTCGATGGTGACTTCCAAGCTTGTCCGCCCAACATAGGTAACGCACCCAATCATGGTCACCAGTTCGCTGACATTGATTGGCTCATGGAAATCCACTCGATCAAAGCTGGCGGTGACGCAAATCCTTCCCGCGTGCTTAGAACTCGCCGCATAGGCACAAAGGTCGATCATCTCCAAAATGCGCCCGCCGAAGACTTTGCCAAGAAAATTGGCGTCGTTCGGCTGCATAATCTGCGCCATCTCAACGCGGGAGTGGGATACAGGAATCGGGGTCATTGATGAACTGAGGATACCGGGTCCGTTTCCTCTTGACTTTCATCGCTTCCTTCCACTGGTCTACGCCAGACCGTGAACAGATAAACAACCGAACTGCTCAACAATCCTGCAAAAATTCCTCCGATGACGTCGGTCGGCCAGTGGACTCCGCGATAAATCCTGCTAATCCCAACCAGAAAAGCCCAGACAAAAGCATATCGCCCAATCCAGGCCCGATCCGTCTTCCAAGTCAGGAACAGCAGCATAAACGCGATCGCAAAGGAAGTGGAAGTGTGGCCGCTGGGAAAGCTGTTGGAGAATATCTGCTCTTGCGGCTCGGCATAGTTGAGCAGACTCGGACGATCCCGAGCCGCGATCATCCTCTTCACGCCTTGGGCAAAGAACAGGCCCGAGACAGCCGTCGTGACCAAGAGAGGCCAGACCCCGTATTCGGTCTTTTTCCAACAAGCCCAAAGCGCCTGGAAAAACGGATGACTCCGAAGCTCGTGCCTCAAATCCACCGCCAAGGGAATCAGCAAAACCAGAACCGCCTGCACCCAGCCCAATCCGGTGGTGGTGATGACCCAAAAGATCGGGTCGAGCCAATCGCGATGGAGTCCGATATGGATGGCCCTAAAGGCCGCCTGATCGAACTCCCATAGCGAATTCACGTAGCGAGTTTACTTGGGTACCAGCAGGATGTAATCGAGCCCGAACATATGGCCCGGTACCGCATCCTTGTTCTTGCCTTTGCTCGTGATCTCGATGATGAAGTTGCCTGCAGGAAGTGTCAGAGCACCAAGGCTTTGCATCTTCCAGGTGACGCCATTACCGAAGAAGTCGACGTCGATGTCC
>JACMJO010000536.1 GCA_014380605.1 Fimbriimonadaceae bacterium
GGCTCCAAAGATGCCTCCCCAAGGCAATCTAAGCACCGAGCAAATGGACACATTAACCAAGTGGATCAAGGACGGCGCGAAAGAGTAGTAAGCTTGAACCTGGGTAATTCAAAAGTTTTCCAGGTTCAAAAGCAAGGGGCGCGAAAGAGTGTGTGCGCGCGGGACCTAGGACCGTTTAGTCGCAAGCACCCCAAGCACAGTCTCAATACTTGGCTCTGGTACAGGCCAGGAGCTAACCGCCCAGGCAACCCCGCCAGGCGGTTCTTAATTTTAGACCGAGACTAGGCAATGATTTTTAGATATTGCCTGAGTATTTCAAAAAACTAACTCGATCCCTCAAAGATTCCGATGCTTCGGAACTTCTGGTACCTCTGCTCCTTGACTTCCAGAGTTGTGAGGGTGTTGAGGTCGGCGAGATGACGGTGGATCGCCTCTTTGACCAACATGGCGGCTTCTATGGGATCGCGATGAGCGCCGCCCAGGGGCTCAGACACAATCTCGTCGATGATTCCAAACTCAAGGGCACTTTCGGCAGTGAGCTTTAAGGCTTGAGCGGCTTCGGCTCCTCTTTCAGGCATGCGCCACAAGATGGCGGCACAACCTTCCGGTGGGATTACTGAATAAACCGAGTGTTCTTGCATGAGCACCCGATTAGATGCGGCAATGCCGATTGCTCCTCCGCTTCCACCCTCGCCAATCACGATCGCAATTGTGGGAACGGTGAGTTCGAACATCTTAAACATCCCTGCGGCGATGGCCTCGCTGATGCCGCGCGATTCGCTTTCCACTCCGGGATCGGCGGCAGGCGTATCCACGAAGGAGATCACAGGCATTCGGAATCGCTCTGCCATGTCGAAGAGGCGTATCACCTTGCGATAGCCTTCGGGCTTGGCCATGCCAAAGTTGCGGAACTGGCGCTCTTGGATATTGCGACCCTTCTGATGCCCAACGATCATTACGTTAACTCAATCCAGCAAGGCGGGGCCACCGACGATCGCGTTGTCCGTAAAGCCTCGGCGATCTCCTTGCAGTTCCACAAAATCAGTAAAGATGCTGCCAATGTAGTCCAGAGTGTAGGGTCGCTTCGGAGCCCGGGCAACGAGGACTTTCTCCCAGGGCCCAAGCCTTTGGAACATGACTTCGACGTAGTTGTCGCGGCGTCTTTCTAGCTCGTCGATCTTCGTTTCGAGGTCGACTTTCTTAGGAGCATCGCCTTCTCGTCGAGCGAAGTCTCGAAGTTTTTCGATGCCGTCTTCCAGCTCTTTGAGCGGGCGATTCCACTCGTCGAAGTTTTTAGCCACTGGATGGACCTCCCTCTTTTCGAGTTTGCATGACCTTTACATAGTCGTCAGCTCGCCCTTCCAAGTCTGCAGCCCTCACAAGAATGTCATTCCGCTTCCCCGAATCTTGCTGCCTATCGGCACATTCGCGGAGTCGTTGAATGCCATTCCGAAGTTGTTCAAGTGGATCGCGCCAATCGCCGCTTGCGCTATTCATGGGCGGCCACCTCTTCCAACTGGGTCATGTGTACGAGATGGCCTCCCAAGGTTCCGATCAGCGTTGAGAGAGTGGATTGCATTTCTTTTCGGTGGACGATTCGATCGAGCATTCCATGCTTAAAGACAAACTCGGCGGTCTGAAAATCGTCGGGAACTTTGCTGACGCCCGCCTGCTTGGCAACCCGGGCTCCGGCAAAGCCGACCAACGCTTTGGGCTCAGCAATGATGACATCGGCGATAGATGCGTAGCTCGCTAATACTCCGGCCATTGTTGGATCGGTAAACACCGCGATGTAGGGCACTCCAGCTTCAGCGCAACGAGCGGCGGCGGCAGTTGTTTTAGCCATCTGCATGAGGGATAGAAGACCCTCCTGCATTCTCGCGCCACCAGACGCGCAGAAGATAATGGCGGGCATTTGGTGATCTGCCGCTCGCTCCAAGGTTCGGGTTATCTTTTCACCGGCAACGGCGCCCATCGAACCGCCCATGAAAGCAAAGTCGGCCACCGCTATGCTGACTGGCCGATCTTCAATTCGGGCAGTTCCGCTAATGATCGAGTCATAGTCGCCCGTCTTGGCCTCGGCGCTGATTCGTTTGGCCTCGTACTCGGGGAAAGCAAGGGGGTCTTGTGACCTGAGGTCCGTATCAAGCTCTTGAAAGGAGCCCTCGTCGAAAGTCCACGCAATGCGGGTGCGGGCGTTAAGCCGGTGGTGGTGTCCACAGTGACTGCAGACCCGAAGGTTCTGCTCGAACTCGACCGAGAAGAGGATCTTTTTGCAGTTCGTACATTGCAAAAAGGCCTGCGACTTTTCCATCGTACGCGTGCTCAAGGGCAGGAAGGATACCCATTAGCTTGGTCGCCACGCAGACTGGAGCGTAGGTCAAAATCTGGCAGGATCAATCGACGTCGCCTCATTTGAATCAATTCGCTCGGTACGCTCGTATCCAATGAAAAGGCAGGTTCGGTAGAATCGGCTTGGAAACCACTTATGCCAAAGCGAGTTGAAACGGTCGTCCTTCACGATAGCTCTACCCCGGTCATTGGGGACATTCAGAAAGGTGGGAGCGTTGTGCTCACGTCTTTAGACACCCTTCTTAGCCAGGCTCGAGCCAACGCACTTTGGCCATTGACTTTTGGCCTGGCATGTTGCGCGATCGAAATGATGGCCACGGTCGCGGCGAGATTCGATTTGGCGCGATTCGGCTCGGAAGCATTTCGAGCTACGCCCAGACAAGCCGACGTGATGATCATCGCCGGACGTCTCTCCAAGAAGATGGCACCCGTTCTGCGGCAGATTTACGACCAGATGCCAGAGCCTAAATGGGTGATCTCAATGGGCGCTTGCGCATCTTCCGGTGGGGTCTATAACAACTACGCAATCGTTCAGGGAGCGGATCAGGTGGTGCCGGTCGATGTCTATGTACCGGGTTGCCCGCCATCTCCAGACGCCTTGATCTACGCCGTTATCAAGCTTCAAGAGAAGATCAAACGGGGGAATAATCCCCGTAAGCTCACTGATTTGCGACTGTTTGAGGGCGTCTCCGGTCCCCGCGAACTCGA
>JACMJO010000537.1 GCA_014380605.1 Fimbriimonadaceae bacterium
CCAACTCCCATGGAAACAGGAGCACCGATGATCGACTCGGTGGCCCGGATGAACTTCTCCTGCCGCGGGATTCCCATTGCGACAAAGAGAAAATCTGGTTTGGTTAAAGCGACTTCTTGCGCAACGACCGTGTCGCTCTCGGGCGGGAAGTATCCATGGCGGGAGCCGACGATGTTGCAGCCAGGATGTTTTAACTTCATCTTTTCGGCCGCTAGGTCCGCAACTCCAGGGGCCGCGCCCAAAAAATAGATTCTGTAGCCCTTATCCGCGCTTAAAGCGCAGATTCGGTCAACAAGCTCCACACCGCTGACCCGTTCATTAATGGGGGTTCCCTTTCGCTTGGCGGCCCAAATGACGCCAATGCTGTCAGCCGTGGCGAGATCGGCGTTTTTGAAGATGGCATTCCATTCTCCATCGGATTGTGCTTGAACAATTCCGGCTGCATCGGCCGTTACTACCAGATGAGGCTTCCGCTCATTTACGAACAATTCCAGAAGCCTTATCGTCTCATCCATGTTCAACCGGTCCACGGGCATCCCAAGGATGTCCACTCGGCCAGGTCGGACGACTTCTGATTGGAGCGTCATTTCTTTATTGAAGTTTACCTACGGGCAAAGCGTTGGCACGTATAGTGCAAAACTGCGCAATTTGTTAACGTTTGGTGTAGCCATAACAATTTGAATTGCGCCACAATACATTTCCCCGACGAAATCCCCTCGCATGAAGCGGGCAACGTCGTGTGCTTCATACGCGGAGGTATGAGTGAACCGAAAAGCATTTACCCTTATTGAACTGTTGGTGGTCATTGCCATCATCGCGATCCTTGCGGCAATCCTGTTCCCAGTATTCGCCCAAGCAAAGGCAGCGGCAAAGAAGACGGCTGCCCTAAGCAACCTGAAGCAGAACGCCGTCGCGGTGTTGATGTACAACACCGATTACGACGATGTGTTCGCCCAAAGCGCTTACAGCATGGCCCCGAGCGGCATCGTTGTTCCTGGTAGCGGCGCACAGATTTTTAGCATCTACGACGCCATCTATCCTTATACCAAGAATAAGGACATCTACATGGATCCTGCGGAGCCTAAGGCCATCAAGTGGAAGGACGTTCTCGCCAGCATCGGTCTGCAACCGTTCCAAAACGGCGGAAACACGATTGAGTTTGCCAGCACCGCAATCAATTTTGCAGTGTTCGAAGACCCTTCCGTGCCACCCAACCTTGCCGGTAATGATCCCGTCGTGAGCGAAAGTTCGCTAAGCACACCCGTAGAAACGGCGATGTTCTTCTCTGCCCGATACATTGGAGCTGGCGTGCTCAATCCAGACGCACCGACAGGAACTCCGAACTATCGGAATCCCGCTGGCCCCTTTGCTGCTCAGAATTTCCCTGGCACCGCCCGACACACCGACACAATCGTGATCAACTTTGTCGACGGCCACGCCAAGGCGTTCAAACGAAATGCAGGTTTGCCCGGAACGGCTCCCGACTTGCACTACACGGGTGCGGCCAACATCATCAAGGCCTACAATCTTCCCTACGACGTAAACGGTATCCCGGATCTGGTAGCAGAACCTCGACCCTAAGCGTCAGCAATCCATCGGCGTCCGGTCCACAATGGCGTGGCCGGGCGCTTTTTCATGTTTGATCCCCATCGAAGTCGTTTCGCCCTGATTTTCTAGATTCGAACTGCGTATCATCTAGATACAGATGACCGCCACTGCTTCGGCAACCAAGATCCGCCTCAAAGTCCTTCGGCAACCCTCGTCCTCAGCCGAGAGTTATTGGGAAACCTACGAGGTTCCCTATCGGGATAAGATCAACGTCATCTCAGCGTTAATGGATGTTCAGCGGAATCCGATTACTGCCGATGGGGAATCTATCGAGCCCCCCGCGTGGGAAGCGGCATGTTTGGAGGAAGTCTGTGGCTCCTGCACGATGAACGTGAACGGCGGGGTCAGACAGGCTTGCACAGCATTGATCGAAGAAGTTGGCGAGCTTGTCGACGATACCTACCTGGTCACCCTGGAGCCGATGAAGAAATTCCCAGTGGTCAGGGATTTGGTTGTCGACCGAAGCAGGATGTTCGAGAACCTGAAGAAGGTTAAGGCGTGGGTTCCAATCGATGGCTCCTACGACCTTGGCATGGCCCAGCCACAGGACGACCAGGTTCGGCATCTCCGTTACGCGCTTTCTCGGTGCATGTCGTGCGGCTGTTGTCTAGAGGCTTGCCCTCAAATTAACGACAACTCCAGCTTCGTCGGCCCCGCCGCAATCGGTCAGGCCCTTTTGTTTAATCTGCATCCGGTAGGCAAGAACCTCCAGCAAGATCGATTCGAGTATCTAACGTCCGAGGAAGGCATCACGGGATGCGGCAACGCCCAAAACTGCGTTAAAGTCTGCCCCAAGGGCGTTCCATTGATCCAAGCGATTGCTCAGCTCAACCGCGACACCACGGTTTACAAGCTCAGGAAGTGGTTTGGATTCTCAAGTTAAAACCGCCGGTAAACTGGTACGTCATAAAGACTATGAAATTAGCAATGATTCTCCTGGCAATCTTTGCGGCAAGCATTGGATCTGCCCAAGCTCCGGCCCCCGCAGTTACTGTTTCTGCCCCGCCTAAGCAAGTTGCGGCAGGATCAAAGTTGACTCTCACCGTCATCTTAACCTTTGCCGAAGGTTTCCACGGATACCAAAACCCCCCCGCCCAGGAATATGAGATCCCGGTCTCCGTGAAAATCGACGGCAAGGAGTTCAAAGTCGTTAAGATCGCTTACCCTGCGGGCGTCGAAGCCAAGGTCGGTGGCAGCGACAAGCCAACCAAGGCCTACGAGGGCGTAGTGAAGATCCCAATCACCCTTATCGTCCCAACCAAGGTTGGAGGTAGGAACCTCAAGGTGATCGTCGGCTATCAGCAGTGCGACGAGAGCACTTGCTTTCCTCCCGGCGACATCGTCGCCACGGTGAAGGTGAACGTGGTCAAGAAGGTCGCCAAGGCTTGAAGGTCCGAGACCTAGAGATTGGTCCCGACCGTCTAACCCTCATCGCCGGCCCATGCATGGCGGAATCCAAGGACCTCTGTTTTGAAGTCGCTGAGACCGTCCATGCGATCGCCAAAGACCTTGGCTTGAACTACATTTTCAAAGCCTCCTTCGACAAGGCTAATCGAACCTCAGCCAACACCAATCGAGGCGATGGAATAGAGGCTGGCCTTGCTATTCTTGAGGAGGTTTCTTCCAAGCTAGGCCTGCCAACCACGACTGATGTCCATCTGCCCGATCAGGCGGCTCCGGTGTCCAAAGTCGTCGATCTCTTGCAGATTCCTGCTTTCCTCTGCCGACAAACGGATTTGTTAGAGGCATGTGCAAGGACGGGCACGGCGGTGAACGTGAAGAAAGGCCAATTCCTGGCTCCCCAAGACACCAAAAACATCGTCGAGAAGCTCCGGTCGTTCAATGCTAACGGCATTATGTTGACTGAGCGAGGCACAACTTTCGGCTACAACATGCTGGTGGTAGACATGCCGGGGCTAGAGATCATGCGATCGTTCGGTGTGCCCGTCTGCTTCGACGCCACGCACTCTGCTCAGAGGCCAGGGGCAGGCGGCACTTCGAGCGGCGGAAACAGAGATCAGATTCCAGCTTTGGCACGAGCGGCCGTCGCTGTAGGGGTAGATGCCCTATTCGTGGAGATTCATCCTGATCCAGAACATGCCTTATCCGACGCCGCTACGCAGTGGCCCTTGAACAGAGCGAGGGAGTTGTTGGAGAGTCTGGTTAAGCTCGATCGGGCCAAACGAGCCTAGCTCATCGACTCGCGACCGCCGACACTTTCATCTTTCCATCCTGAAGGAACTTGACAAACTCCTCTGCATTGTCTGTGGAACCTGGAAACTGGCTCACCACGTCTCCGTTCGGCTTCAGAACCACATACACCGGCAACGTCACGCTCCCGGTCAACTTTTGCTGAAGCTTCTGGTTCTCCTTGTGCACGGCTTCCTTGCCATCAGTGTAGAGTTCGACAATCTCCATGCCAGCAAGCTCCTTCCTGACTTCGGACCGCGGAAACATGTTTTGCTCCATGTCTCGGCAGTTAGTACACGTGTAGCCCGTGAAGTTGATGAAGACGGCCTTGCCGGACGCCTTGGCCTTGGAAATCCCTTCTTCGAGGGTGTGGTTCCAGGCAAAGAGTCCGCCTTTCTGCCTCGACTGATCCTTAAAGGGATAGGGGTCGGGAGGCAACAGGGCGCCAATCTTGCCGAGGCTGAATCCTTCCATCGCGGCCAAGCACATGACTCCTGCGGCCAAAGTCGCGACTCCAAACCCTCGCCTCAGCCAGCCGATTTTCTGCTCCGAAGACTCCTTGGGGAGTCTAATCCACCCGAGCAGATAAGCCGCGCCCATCGCCGCTAGCGCAAACCAGATTCCGAGCGCAACCGGCTTGGTAATGAGGCCCAACTGATAGACCACGTCCACATTGGACAGGAACTTGACCGCAAACGCCAATTCGAAAAAGCCCATGAACACCTTTACCGTGTTCATCCACTGACCTGACCTTGGAAGCTTGCTCAGGAAGCTGGGGAACAAGGCGAGGAGGAAGAATGGAAAGGCGAACGTGGTGCTGAATACCAGCATCCCGATCAAGGGACGCCAGATGTCTCCATTCGCGGCCGCTACCAACAAGGCCCCAACCACCGGAACGGTGCAAGTAAAGCTCGTTAGGGTGAAGGTAAGCCCCATCAGGAGCGGACCGACAAGGCCGCCTATGCGAGATTTGCTGTTTGCTTTGTTGACAAGGCCGCTTGGCACCGCGATTTCGAACAGGCCAAACAAGGACAATGCGAGGGCAACAAACACCATGAACATTGCCGCATTCACCCAGGCATTAGTTGCCAAGTCCTGGATGCCCGTGGCTCCAAAGGCTACGGTGACCAGCAAGCCAAGACCGGTGAAAGTGCCGATGATGCCCAAGCAA
>JACMJO010000538.1 GCA_014380605.1 Fimbriimonadaceae bacterium
ATCGTCAGCCGTCGGCTTGGTCTCGAAAGCGAAGTTGCGCAGGTTGGGGCTCTCGTGGAGGTCATGCAGGAAGAGATTCAGAATGGGCTTCTTCGGCTTTTGGCCATCCTCGGGCGGAGGGCCGATCGTCAGCTGCGACTCATCAGCAATGATTTGACCCTCGACTTCCTTGAACTCGGCGACAAGCATGTTCCTGAGCGACTGATCGACCTCGTGCAGCATAGTTGGGATTATACGCCTGCAAGTATCATTCGTATCGAGTAACACTTCATGCCGATCACTCGCAGAAACTTCCTTGCCGGCGCCGCCAGCGCATTTGCATTCCGCAATGAAACGCTTCGCGGGATGGACGCGATCGAATGGTCGGAGGGATCGGCGCAGAACGAAGATTTCTGGTTGCGATTGCGCGGCCAGTTCAACGTCGACCCGAATCTGACCGTGTTCAATCACGCCGGACTATCTCCATCGCCCCGGGTCGTTTTGGATGCAATGGCTCGTGAGGCCAAGCGGGCAAACGCCGACCCCAGCTATGTCATTTGGAGAAAGCAAGATCACGAGTTGGACGGCGTTCGGAAGGACCTTGCAACTCTGGTCGGATGCGGCAATGACGAACTCGCTCTCACCATGAACGCCACCTATGGATTGCAGACGGCGATCATGGGGGTGCCGATGTCGGCGGGCGATGAGATTCTCGCCACTGACCATGAGTACAGCCGAACGTTCACTGCCATCGACCAAAGAGTTCGCAGAGATAAGGTCGTCTCCGTCATCTTAGAATTGAAGTCTCCTCCTGAATCTAGGGAGAAGGTTGCCGCGCAGATCATAGACAAGATCACGCCAAAGACTCGGCTCATCGTGTTAAGCCAGATGACGTTCCTAACAGGTTGGAAAATGCCAATCAAGGAGGTTGCGGCAGCGGTGGCGGGGCGCGATGTCGCGATATTGGTTGACGGAGCGCATGGCATCGGACTTCTGTCGGAGAAGTTCCCTGACATGGGCGGCCACCTCTATACCGCCTGCCTCCACAAGTGGATGATGTGCCCGATCGGGACCGGGGTCTTCGTCGTCAAATCTCCTTGGATTCAAAAGACGTGGCCCTTGCACCCTGCCGACGAAACGTTGGATGGAGACATAACAAAGTTCTCCCAAGTTGGAACCCGTCCTGCGGCCCCGCTTCTCGCAATCAAGGAGGGTTTGGAGTTTCACAACATACTGGGCCTGGATCGCAAAGCGGCGAGGCTGGAGCATCTACGGAATAGGCTCGCTTCAAGGGTTCTCGGCGAACCTGGCGTCGTGAACCTCGGGAGCTTGGATACGAGAGTCTGTCAGGCGATCCTTACTCTGCAGTTCGACAAAGCGAACTGCGCTGCGCTAGCGGGTTGGCTCTTAAGCAAGCATAAGATTCACGTTACGACCATGATGCGCGCGGGAATGGATGGCATCCGGATTTCGCCCAACGTTTTTACAACTCACGAAGAGGTAGATCGACTCGGCAGCATCCTGGCTAGTGTGGCCAGGACCGGTATCGAAGGGTAACCCTTAGTAGTCCAAACTCGATCGCTTGTTACCTGATGCTAACTGGCGACCAACTTTGACCTCAAGTAGATCCGACTACCGGCATGTTAGTTTCCTGAAGTATTGGATAGAGTTATCTTAATCGTCAGTTTTGCGGCTACAGGCTTTGAGCCGTAGTTTACGAACGTTGGATCGGGATCGGGCTCGAAATCTACCGTAACCTTGCCCGCTTCAATCATGCTCCACGGAATTTCGACGATCTGACCCATGGCCGCATACTTCGTGTCCGTAAAAATGTCCTTCTTTCGCTCGACAGGCTTAGGGGGCTTCGGCACACCAGTCATGGTATGGAGATACGGAATGTCGTTAAGATTAGGGATTTTGAAGTACGCCTTCTTAGCAACGTTGTCCAGCATGAGATACACATAGTCCCTCGACTTCAATCTTGCGGACCTAGATCCATCCGTGATCGTAACCCTCAATCTCTTCCTCACATCCACGCAAGCGTCATCGATCATGTAGGTGGCCATGTCGTTTATGGATGCTAACCCCTCGGAGTCGCTGGCACGCCAAGTGTAGAACCGACCCGGTTGGTCCATCTCGGCACGGGTTAAGCCAACGGGGAAGCCAGACCGAGGCAACCCGTCGTTCATCACGAACTCCAGAGCGCCGGTTCGAGCTATCTTTGCGGACCAGTCTTTACCACTGGCTTGGCCATGGAGGCCATACGAGACACTTCCGCTCCAGCCTGGCTGAAGCCAATCCGTTACTAGCAGGGCGTGTCCGGACTCTTGGGAGTTGCCTGGGGTCTTGCCAGATCCAACCTTGTTGCTCCGGGCCTTACCAACGAGAGATAGGATGGAGCCAAATTCTGCAGCGATGCTTCTGTCTGGATACTCGACATCGTACGTCTGAATGAGGAACCCCCAAGAAAAATTGTCCGGCGGAGATCCAAGTCCAAGCGTCTTTGTTTGGCGAGCTCCCTTAAACTCAATCGTTGCGCCAGCATGACTATTAGCTTCAAGTCGGGGATTGACAATGGTAACAGCAGTCAACCGATTTGGAGCCGTCGTGGGATGTGGCTCAACCAACAGCTTTGCAGAGAGGTCGGTGGAGCCCTGCACGACCCTTGATTTTAAGCCGATCGTGTCAGCCCGGGCATTAAACATTCCCTCGCTTACTTCGTCGACCTTGAAATTAACCTTCACCTTCTTCGTAAGGCTTGCTCCCTCTTGACCTTTGACCTTTGTTCTTATGAGCCTCCCGGTTCCCTTTTCAATCTCTGTACTGGTGGACTCGAGTATAAATCTTGCCAGCCAGGCGCGGGCAATGTACTCTGCGTAGGTCATCTTCTTCCAACCAGGGTTGTTGGCCTGTGCCTCAAGCACTTTGTCCCAGAAACTCGCGTTCCAAGCTTTCTCCATGGTCGAGTAAATCTCACTCGACGTGTCCGTGAGTTTTGGAGCCAACATTTGATCGATGAATGAGTCGGTCATCAGGTTTTGTTGCGGTGGTTCCACTTCCACAAAGAGTTTTGTCGGAGGAGCCCCGACCTGGAATCTGAGAGGGACCTGATGCTTCGCCTTCTTTAGTTCGGCGAGGATCGATCCGTAAGCAAGTTGATGCAAAACAAGGGTCTGGGCGACGGGCTCATATGTTCCCTGATTTCCAGACGCATCGAGGAGCGACTGGATTAACAACGAAAAGAACTTTATTTGTGCATTGCCAGAACTGGCCTGTCTAGTAATACTTGACCTAACGTCATTGAGGACGATTCCAAGTTTCCACTCTTCTGGCCCGCTGATTATGGATTCAAAACTTTCTGAGTCATAGGACATGCCCTGGCTTTGAGCTTGAAGAGCCAATCGGAAGTCGTACTCATTGATTGCAAAGCCCAGGGCCTCCCCTTTCTCGGGCCGATAAACGACCTCGTTGCGAATGTTCTTGATGGAAATTCCGCTGGCGAGCATTGCGCGCATGAGGGCGGGGAGCGATCCCGCTCGGATCTGTTGGGCAAGCCCTTTAGCAGCAATAGCAAGGGTTCCGGCAGGCATGGGAGCCGGAGTCGGGAGTGGGCCCGCGGCGTAGGCAGTTTGCGGCGGTTTTGGGTCGGGGCTTCCTGCTGCCTTGAAGGTTAAATCCTTGAAAAACTGTTCCGCTGCGCCGTGGTACTTGTCAAAGGCATCGCTTGAGCAAAGGAAGGAGAACGGCTGGTAGGTAGAGCCGACGTGAACTCCCAGATAGATCGCGAGATAGCTCTTGCCAGAGGTCTCGAGCGATGCGGTGGCAATCAGGGTGTCGTTCCCTTGGTCGTCTTTCTGGCTTATCAGCTCGTTCTCGGTTCCGACGGTGAAGGACTTCTTAAACCTGGACCACTCTTCACTGAACCAAACCTTGAACTCTCCGGATTGCTTGGAGCCTGGATACAGAACAATCTGGCAAGACTCCCCCGGGTCCAGCTTTGAGGGAGCCACATGAAGCTCGCTTCCGCTGGTTTTGGCCGCCCACCCCGAAGGTGTTTTATAGGAAATGTTCCCGAAATCATCCACCGACCCTGGGTGAAGTACGGGAGTGGAAAGAACCGTCGGGCAAAAGAGGATCAGCAGCAGTTTTCCAAGCATCACAACATCTCCGAACGACTAACTATATCAAGATTGTCGGGGATGTCGAAACCCCAAGCTAACTCGGCAGAAAGTGCGATATGATATTTCGGTAAATCAGGAGTTTCTCAATGCTGAGCGTGCTACTCGTACTCGCCTTTGGCCAAAGGGCAGACATCACCATCGACGCCACGAAGTCGAAGCCAATTTCGCCATACATCTATGGAGTGAACCACCCTGACTGGGACAAGATGGGCAGCGGATTTACGCTCGCTCGCCAGGGCGGCAATCGGATGACCGCCTACAACTGGGAGACCAACGCGAGCAATGCGGGTTCAGACTGGCACCACCAAAATGACGGCTTCATGGGCGAATCGAACGAGCCAGGACTGGCTGTGCGGACATTCTTAGAGGGAGCTCAAAAGCATGGTGCCGCTGCAATCATCACGGTCCCGACGGCAGGATACGTTTCGGCGGACAAGAAAGGCGATGGCGACGTCAACAAGACCCCTGACTATCTGAACAAGAGGTTTTTCAAATCCCAAGCTAAAAAGAATGGTGCTTGGGCATTCCCACCCAATACGTCCGACCATGCGGTTTACCAGGACGAGTTTGTAGCCTGGATCGAAAAAATCAGATCGGCAAAGACGCCGGTTTGGTTTAGTCTTGATAACGAGCCCGACCTCTGGGGGCATACCCATCAGCGGATCTGGCCGAAGAACCCAACTTACGCCCAGATCATCGCCAACAACATCGAGTTCGCGACCGGGATTAAGTCTGCCGCGCCAAAGTCTCTCGTTTTTGGTCCCGCTAACTACGGCTGGATGGGTTTCCGAACTTTCCAAGGAGCCCCGGACGCCAATGGCCGAGACTTCCTGGATGTCTACTTGACGTCGATGAAGGATGCGCAGGGGAAGGCAGGCAAGCGCCTGGTGGACGTCTTGGATATTCACTGGTACCCAGAAGCACAAGGCGGAGGGATTCGAATCTGTTTCGGCGACGGCAAGAACGACAAGCCGGAGACTCAGACCGCTCGAATCCAGGCTCCAAGATCGCTCTGGGATCCGACCTATGTGGAAGATAGCTGGATCACGAAGTCAGTTCTTCAAGGCAAACCAATTTCGCTTTTACCCGGGGTGTTGGGCCAAATCGACAAGAACTACCCGGGCACCAAACTCGCGATCACTGAATACAGCTACGGCGGTCCGAATCACATCAGTGGAGCCATCGCTCAGGCCGACGTTCTAGGAATCTTCGGCCGTTACGGCTTGTTCGCGGCGACGAACTGGGGCTTGAACGCTAACAATCGGGCGGAACTTGCCGGGTTCCACGCGTTTACCAACTTTGACGGAAAAGGTTCAAGGTTTGGAGACCTGGGGCTACGCGTTACCGGCGAGTCTGCGGCATCGGAATCTGTCTATGCTTCCCTTGACAGCAAAGCTCCAGGTCGGATGGTCGTGGTGGCCATAAACAAGACCAAGTCCAAAAGGTCCTTTTCTTTAAGCTTCAACGGCTTTGCGGGGAAGCGAGCTACTGGATACTATTTGTCCGATGGCAGTTTTGAGAAGGCAGGGCCGTTGGCGATTTCCGCCTTGCAAGGCAGACAGACCTTTGATTTGCCTGCCGAGTCCATCGCGACCATCGAAATACGCTCCTAATGCTTCCAAAGGTCGATTTTGTACGGAACGATGCCGGTCAACACCATGAGCATGGCGAGAATGCTCTTGGACGGAATGCAGACGGCAGCGATTCCGACTGTTTCGCCAGGGATTACGTCGATATCCAACGTCTTGGTATTGACCCGATTCGTGGCGCTAATTCGGTGCAGTCCAGGAATCACTGATATCGCTATCGACTCCCTGTACATTAGGGTCTCTTCGGCGAGGTCGTCTACCTGCAAGTAGAGGTCACGCATTTTGATGTCTTTGGCATCTATGCGCTCGACGACTATTCTGGATTCTGGAACTTCTATCATCGATTTGGGGGTGTCTAACGCCTGTTGCAATCTTTGGTGAGCCTCGGAGATCCTGATACATCTACTTGATTTGCTCTGCAGAGGCCCGCAACCATACGAGGGTTTCCATTACTGCACCCTTTAGGCAGGTTTTTCGCCGCTAAAATGCAAGTTCTGTTTCTCATGGGCTGTTTTAGGAGATCGATGAAGCGTTTTGCATCTGTTGGGATTGTTGCGTTCTGCATGGTGGGTTCCACCCTGGCTAATGGGTGGCTTGATTACGTTGGAACGGGTAACGGCAATAACGCCAAAATGAATGGCACCTACAACAGCCTTCCCTATGGAGGCTCCGGGACGTCGGTCTTTTCTGGACAGATCAATGTCAAGTACTCCAACAACCAAACTGGCGGTCCTTGGTCCAGTACGATCTCAACTTTTTGCATCTCCCCCGATCGGGCCCTGCTGGGCACTCCTGCTCAAGACCCTTGGGACATCCTCACCCCGGTTCAATACAATGCCGGCGTGGGTGACAATTCTGTCTTAGGCAGGGTTGCCCGGCTGGTTGGCTACGGAGCGCGAGTGAGTGTGAACAACACCTCGCAGGACATGTTCTACCTTAATGGCTCCGGAGGTGCGGACGACCAGAGGGCAAGCATTTTTCAAGCGGTTTTGTGGGCATTGGTGAGTACAGGCAATGACCTGAACATCGACATTGCAGGATCAAATGGCATTAGCGGCTCCCTGCTGTCCCATGCCGGGTGGCTAGCTGGAAGTGGCACCCACTTCGACATTTACCAGGAGTACTGGGACGCTGCACTCGACTTGAGCAAGACGGGCAGCATGTACCTCTATTATCCGAATCCCAATGGAATCGGCTCGAACAACCAGCAAATCCTGGTTGGCGAGGCCTTTGGCGGGGGAGCTGGCTTCACTCCGGTCCCAGAGCCGTTTACAATGGCGCTTGGCTTGGCTGCCGTGGGAGCCTTTGTTCGTCGCCGGATTCGGGCAGATAAGGTTCTGGCGTAGGGCCTCGAAGGAAGGGATTTCTTTGGCCCTCCATTGGCGAAGAGGCTTGTCCATAACACGTTCCTTCATGTTGATTTGCAACGGGGCATCCAACTCACCTGTTATTCCTACTAGACTTTCCAAATCCTAGTCGCCGAACTCTTGCAAATCCACTACTGTTCGACTAGAATTCAGTGGTCAAGTTGACTTGACGTTGTTTGAGAGGAATTTTATGTTGAAACGTGTCTTTACTTTTGCGGCGGTTTTGGTTGGACTGATTGGGTCAGTCCATGCCAATAACCTTAACTTTAAGAATATGGTGGTTGGTCGGCATGACGGCAGCACCAATATTCAAGGTACTGGAATTTTCCCGGGGTTACCCGCATATAACAGCAACGTGAGTGCTGGGGCCATGCTTCACTGGTATGACTCTAATGGCAATCTGAGCCAGGACACTCTTGAAACCGATTTCACCGGATTTTGTATCACGCCGAACCGAGCGCTGAACAACCCCCAGAACCAAGCTACGGAATCGCCTTACGTGTACGACATGGCTGACGGATCGAGACAAACGGCTGCGGACTACCACGGCGGCGGAAATGTCTTGGATACTGCATGGGACCAAGTTTCTCGCGTTGTCGAGCACGGCTGGGCAAGCTTGAGCGCTGGTGGAGATATTCTACAGAAGAATATTGCCTTTCAATTAGCCCTGTGGAGCATTGTTTCACAGCCTGGCACGTTTATTAATTCGGAGCATATTAACGGGGGGAACGCCGCCAATTCAGTAGATTTCTACTACAACAGCTTCATGGCCATGTCGCTCAATACGAACCTCAGTGGCAAGATGGTTGTCTTCACGCCAAACACCTTCCCGAATAGCGGCCAAGTAATCGTC
>JACMJO010000539.1 GCA_014380605.1 Fimbriimonadaceae bacterium
ATCGGCCCCGGCGTGGAGGGCGGCGCGGATGTTGTCCACGGAGCGAATCCCGCCTCCAACGGTGAAGGGAATGAAAACTTGTTCCGCAACTCGCTCGGCAAGGGCGATCACTGGTGCGCGCTCGTCGGAACTCGCGGTGATGTCGAGAAAGACAAGTTCGTCGGCGCCTTCCCGGTCATAGAACTTGGCAAGTTCGACCGGGTCGCCCGCATCCCGCAGGCCAACGAAATTGGTGCCCTTGACGACTCGGCCGTCCTTGATATCGAGGCAGGGTATGACTCGGACCGAGGTCATGTAACCTGGACTCGCATGATTCTCACCTCAGACCGGCCGTCTTTGGCGGGACCCAGGATGAGGCGGAAGATGTCGTTGAAGGATTCGATCTCAACCTCTGTCGGCACGGCATCGGCGTACCAAAGGCTCTTCGAGGCTTCATCGAGGAGGCCAGAAACCAACAGGCGTTCGTCGGAGTGGACCTCGGCAGTGACGAGTTCAGGAATACCCTTTTTAACAAGGCCGCGAGTTTCCACACTGCCGCCATTTATCGTGCGCTTCCATACGATGTTGAGGTGGAAGTCGGGCCGGCGAGCGTTCTTGTCTTCCTTGAGCCTTGCCTGGAGTTCGGGAACGGTCATGATGCGCTCGGCCTGAACGTCGAAGATCGCATTGCCATTGGCCAGCTTGCAATAGGCATAGGCGAGGTAGGGAAGAAGCTGGAGGTGGGCGTCGGTTCTTAGGCGTTCTTCCGATAAGTAGCGGATTTTGACGACGGCTTTGGATTCGCCCATCTTCTGAAGCTGTTCTGCAGTTGGCTCCAGGTGGTCGTCGAACAGATCGGGCCGGAAGACGTGAGGGTTCTTGCTTCGAAGGACGAGCGCGATGTGGAGCCTGATGTCGCTCAGGAGCAAGCCTTCTGCCGGGCCAACGGGGCTGTTTCCTTGAAGCAGTAGCTTCATGATCTCGTCTTGAATGGGGAGTTTCTCTCCGGGAATGTAGACCCAGTATTCGGCGACCGCCAGGAACTTACGGGATTGGATCCGCTTGCGCCATTGGACCAGCCAGTAACCCACACCCATTCCAAGCAGAATCCCAATGACAAACCCGGTCATGGACCCTCCCCGGACATCCATTTTTCAACCAAGCCTTGTTCCTCGGCATCCTGAATGAGGGGATAACAAAGGTCGCAGAGTCCAGCCTCATTCACTCCGATCCGCCGACAGAGCAGGCATCGATTCACCTTTCGCGCGGTTAGCACCGTGGATGGACGGCGCAGCGCGTATTTGAGATGGTGTCGGGGGATGCCTTCGGAGTTGAGTCGCTCCACTTGTGCAGTGTACTTGGGCTTAGCGGTTCTTATCGAAGATGCTTCCCTTTGTCTCGGAAGCGTACGCGAATTGAAAAGCTTTGATTGCCGATGGGGCGGATTTCGAGCCGTTTCTGGCGACCACTTGATAGAGAACTTCCGTCGCCCCAAGGGGAATGTTGCGGTCTTGATAATCCAGGGCGTGGCAGGAGTCGATCAATTGGGGAACCCGCATATCATCTAACCTGTAGATCTCGAAAAATCGGGTGTCCTGAAGGCTCCCCGCCCACTTCACGACGAGAGCGCCTTGGGTCATGGTCAGAGATTTGATCTCTGGACGGGTTGGTGGCTTTGATTCGCGCGTGGCCCGGGTCGGAGCTGGAATCCTGGCTTCCGCGTAGGGTTGTGCGCTGGATTGGGCTTTTGCATGGGCTTTGATGAGGGCGATTGCCGCCGCCGAAGACTTTGTGAGCTGCTCGAGAATCTGGTGGTACTCGGCGGTGGCGGCCAGTGCCTTTTCATGGGCGAGCCTCTGTGTGGAGAATGCAGCGAGCGTTCTCTCCAGATTGACCTTTAGTTGATGGGCAAGCGATTGGGGGATGCCGAGGGACTCGGCCTTGGTTATCCACTCGGGGATTTGGGCAGCTAGATACTCCAACCGTTCCGTCTTTGCTTTTGGCAGCACTCTTGGCATGGCTAGAGTTCATTATAGGTGGAATTGCCTCAGTAATGAGGCCAAATACGCCGAAGCTGCTGCTTTAACGGTTACAGCGGAAGGAACGAACTAAATACTATTGGGTCCAAGGCTCAGTCTGGAGGCACAGACTACAAGGCTAACGCCACTCATCGTGTGGCACAAATATTTCAGCGCGAAATCCGACTCATGAAACCGTCTGAAGCCTATTGAAACGGATTGATCTCCTCGCGCATGGCCAAACAGAATCCCACTTGACGGGTTCAAGTATGATTCTCACTAAGATGTGTCGGTATGTTTTGGTATCCTGCTTAGCCTTTGCGGGCTGTATCACCCCCTCGTTCAGTCAGCTATCCGCTCCGGTTCGTGAGCCCTTAGTGGGGGCTCGATCTTTGGCATTGAGCCCAGATGGAACTCGGCTAGCGTTCAGCTATCAAGGCGACATTTGGGTTGGCTCAGCTTCAGGCGGCAGGGCTGTCCCGGTGACCAACCATATTGAGATGGACGACAATCCAATCTGGTCGCCGGATGGGGAGTGGATCGCATTCGCGTCCAACCGCTATGGCAACAACGACATTTTCGTGGTTCCTGCAGACGGCGGAAAGACACAGAGGTTAACCTGGCATTCAGGCAACGACGTGCCCAACGATTGGTCGGGCGATGGGAAGACGATCATCTTCCGAGCAACTCGCGATGAGTCGGTGAATGGCATTTATGGGGTGGACGTTGCGACAGGCAAGACTCGCCAATACGTGCTGGACTATCTGGCAGTCGGCTCGCCGAAGTTCTCGGCGGACGGCAGAAAGATTCTTTACACCCGCATCGGCTTTCCTTGGAGCCGCCCGCGATACCAAGGGTCAGCGGCGGCCCAACTATGGGAATACGACATCGCCTCCGGCAAACGGTCATCCTGGGCCAATAATGGCTTTCAGCACCTCTGGCCCCACTATGCCTTAGGCGGCAAGACGATTCTTGCCGTTACAACGACTGAGCGAACGCCAAGTTCAAGCTACGTCGGCAAACCGATCGCGAAGAACGTCGACAATGTGAATCGTTGCCCGAACCTGTATGCGGTGGATGCTCCTGGAAAGGCCCGGCGGTTAACTTCCTTCACGGAAGAGGGGCCTAGATTCCTGACTGTATCGCGGACCGGGCAAACTGCGGCGTTCGAGCGGGATGGCGATTTTTACGTCATGAACTTGGGATCAGAGCCTAAGAAGATCTCGATTACGGCAAGTATCGACGACAAGACAACGAACGAAGAGCGGCTGATCCTTCGGGATGGGGCTACCGATCAGACAGTGAGTCCGAAGGGGGATCGGATCGTGTTTACGGTTCGGGGCGAGCTTTGGATGGTGCCGACCAAGAAGACGAAAGGACCGAACGCGGACGACGCGATCCAGTTGACTGATTGGGAAGGCTTTGATGAGCAACCTCTGTTCGTGAACGACAGCACAATCTTCTTCGTCAGCGA